>DKGO01000147.1 GCA_002453315.1 Caryophanales bacterium UBA6768
CACTTGAAATCACGGTTTTTTCATTTTTCAGAGGAGCTAGACGCCCTAGCACACTTGAAATCACAGTTTTATCATTTTTCAGAGGAGCTAGACGCCCTGGCACACTTGAAATCACAATTTTTTCGTTTTTCAGAGGAGCTAGACGCCCTAGCACACTTGAAATCACGCTTTTCCCATTTTTCAGAGGAGCTAGACGCCCTAGCACACTTGAAATCACGATTTTTTATTTTTCAGAGGAGCTAGACGCCCTAGCACACTTGAAATCACAGTTTTATCATTTTTCAGAGGGGCTAGACTCCCTAGCACACTTGAAATCACGATTTTTTCATTTTTCAGAGGAGCTAGACGCCCTAGCACACTTGAAATCACGATTTTTTCATTTTTCAGAGGAGCTAGACGCCCTAGCACACTTGAAATCACAGTTTTATCATTTTTCAGAGGAGCAAACGGCTCTTGCAAATTAAGAGTCACGTTTTTTGCCTTTTCCAAAATTATGATTCAGGTGTATTTACTATATTATTCGCGGGAATTGTTAATCTTCCTAATATTTCCGAAAAATACGGTTCTTCTATTTCAGCATCCGTTAATGCCTTTTTCATTTTTTTAGTCTGGGGATGAAATTGGCTTCCCCTAATTGTTTAAATTGTTGTAAAATGATGGGGAGGCAACCCGTGTGAAAGAGTCTGTTTTTCAAATATTGGGAGTGATGAATGGTGCATTTAGATGATTATTTACAGAGAATTGGTATTACTAGGAATGGGTTGAGTCCGGATAAATTTGAGGCACTTAAGCAGTTGCAATTGCATCATTTGTTACACGTGCCTTTTGAAAATTTGGATGTGATTAGGGGTATCCCGATTATTTTAGATGTGCGTGCTTTTTATGAAAAAGTAGTGACTAATCACCGTGGAGGTTATTGTTATGAGTTAAATGGCCTGTTTAATTGGTTATTACAACAGCTTGGTTATGATTGTTATCTCGTCGCAGCAACAGTGTTACGCCCTGACGGAACCTTTGCAACGGAAAGAAGCCATGCTACACAAATTGTCGTGTTGGATCAACCGTATGTGGTTGATGTCGGTTTCGGGGACTCAACTTACCAGCCCCTGCCCTTAACAGGTGAAGTACACGAAGATGTAAGTGGAAAATATCGAATCAGGAAAAACAACAATGATACGTATGATCTGCAAAGGAAAAAGGGTGTTGGCAATTGGATAACATTGCAACGAATTGAAATGACACAATGGGACTTGGAAGATTTCGATCAGGCTTGTCATTTTAATCAAACATCTCCAAATTCTACTTTTACAAAACATGATATTGTGACAATAGCAACATTGAATGGCCGATACACATTGTCAGATAAGGAATTAACAATTACTAAACATGGGAATAAAAAGAAGCAGGTATTGACAGAGGAAGAAAAATCATCGGTTTTGAAAGGGTATTTTCGGATTGAAGAAAAAACTATAAGATAAGTGGTGATAATTTGAATGACCGCACATAAACCGTATTCACCGCACATAAACGTTGCCGGACCGCACATAAACATGGGGAATTGAATAGTTCCTGGCTAAAGCATCATGAACTTCTGGTAACCGCTATCCATTGTTAAAAATTGAGGTTTTATTCTATTCTTGACCGTATAGTTGTTTCCTTTATAATGAATTTGGACAGGAAGTCACCTGGCAAATTTATTATAAAGGATTTTTTTATATCGTGTATGGTGAAACATTCGTGTCTTCAGATTAAATGAATGCAACGATAGTAATATAAAATATGGCTATAGTATGATAAAATATTCGACAACTAATAATGTTTTGAGGGAATCCGATGTTAACATATGAAAGTTATTTTTTGATTACGTTAATTAGTATTTTGGGTCCTGTCCTTGGAGTTGTGGGGCTGTTTTTTTATAATGTTTTTGAGAAGCAAATTTATTTGCTACAAATAGAAAATAGGCGGGTTTCTTTGGAAAAGGAATTAGAGGTTAGGAAGTATTTACAGCTCAGTCAACAAATTCAGCCTCATTTTTTATTTAATGCGCTCAATTCCCTTTTTAGTCTTTTGCGATTAGGGGAGTATGAGAAGCTCTCAAAATCTTTTGAACATTTAATTATGTATTTACGCTCATTGTATGATGAAAGGGAAAGTATTTTTTATCATATTTCTGATGAGGTTGCACATACGCAAAATTATTTAGAAATTCAAAAGTTACGGTTTGGTGAAAGGCTTGAAATTCTCTGGTGGCATGATAAAGGGCTTGAAAATTATTATATTATTCAATATTTGTTAATTACGATTGTTGAAAATTCGTTTAAACATGGTTTGGAAAATGTCGAAGGGAACTTTTCTATTTCCATTAGACTTCGTAGAAAAGGTGACAATAAATTGGAGTTAATTGTAAAGGATTCAGGTCCAGGTTTTTCTAACAATCCATTCCGTGACACAAAGGGTGTTGGGTTAAAAAATGTCAAAAATCAATTGGATTACTTGTTTCATTCGGAGGCAAAAATTGATGTAAACTATGGGAGCCCAAATGATGAAGGGGCGATTGTTTCTGTAACGATGCCGTTAATTAAGGATTTAAGGGAGATTCAAAAATGAATGTGTTAATTATGGATGATGAGCCGTTAGAGTTGAGACAATTGGAATTTTTAATGAACAAATATTTCCCAGCATGGAAGGTTTTCAAAGCAATCAATGGTACTGAGGCAATACAGCTTGCAATGAAACTGGTTGAAGATGATGTTGTCTTTCATTTAGCGTTAGTAGATATTAAATTGCCGGGAAAGGACGGGTTATCTATAACAGAAAAGCTAAAAGAAATGATGCCTGACATGGATGTTATTGTTATTTCTGCCTTTCAAAAGTTTGAATATGCGAAACAATCCATTCAATTGAAAGTACTTGATTATCTCGTAAAACCAATTATAGAAGATGAGTTTGTTGATATTTTGGAAAGCTATGTAAAAAATAATCATAATACAGTATTTCAATCTAAAATTATTTCTGATGCGATAGAGATTATTAAATTATCTTATCATGAACCAATAAAGTTGTCAGAAATTGCAGATCAATTATTCGTTAATTCAAGTTACTTAAGTAGGTTGTTTAGTGAAGAAACGGGAGTGTCATTTTCAGAATTCCTGTTGGAATATCGAATCAAAATTGCGCAAGAATTGTTAATAAGGAAAGACTGGAGTATTCAACACATATCAGATGCATGTGGATTTAGTAGTCAACACTATTTCAGTACCTCTTTCAAAAAAATAACTAATGTCACTCCCGGTCAATATCGGGAAATGAATAAACTGAAATGAAAGGACTGTCATGATGAACTTTCAAAGAACCCCAAGCTTAACTATTTTTATCGGTAGTTGGTTAACTGTTAATATTGTCTTTTTAGCTGGTGAAGTTGTGTTAAGGTATGGGGCATTGTCAGGGCTATTAATGATTGTTTCATTTTTGTTAGCTTTTATTTTTGTGATTCCTTTTTTAAAAATGTCATTTCAGTTAGAAGGACACTCCTTTTTATACAATGTGACACAATCGATGATACTGTTAAGATCATTAATCATTAATTGTTTAATTTGGTATTTACTCATATCCTATGATCTGATTCCTATTTATTATGTTGTCGGGATTGTTTTACTTGTTGTTTTAATTCAGCTTTATTTTTTTAAAAAATGGCCCCGGATTGAAGGGTTTATTTATATGACCAATGGGTTTCTATTGTTTTGTTTAGCCATTTTGTTACCTAACAACCTTTATTTACAAGTCGGTTTAGAAACTGTTTATCATAATTTATTACATTATCATCCAAGAACATTACATTTATCCCCAGAGGGAGAGTGGCATGTTTTTGTCCTATTACTAGTCGTTTTTTTCGTTAATTTCTTCATGTATATTCCAATTTTAAAACAATATATGGGACGCGATTTTAAAGTCGGTATTAGAAAGTTATTTATTGGAATTACAATTATTGCAACGCTAATTTTAGCCTTTTCCACTGTATCTATTGTTGCGGTGACGCACGATATTAAAGCGGATTTTTTTAATGCCACACTGTTATTATTAATTGATAAACAGACAACCACCTCTTTTGTTTTTACGATGATTTTTTTTATTATTTATATGTTATTGATTTTCGAGATATTAATTTCGTATTATGTGTTTAAGTCACAATGGAAGAGTCATAGTAGTAAAAGAGGAATGGCATTTGCGGTGGCATCATTTATTAGTGGATTAATCATTTTATTAATGGTGTATTTTAATGTATCTTTATCTGTCCTATCAATCTATATCTTTTTTGGTATAGGTACAAGTCTTATTACCATAATTTTACTAATTTTAACTTTCAAGCATTATAAAGTAAAGAAAATATAAAATCTAGGCATAATATCATAAATGTAAACGTTTTTTTTCTCTATAATATTGTGTAATCATAAAATATTATAGGAGGGAAATTGAATGAAGAAGTGGCTTTTATTTGCTATGATGTTTACTTTACTTATCGTTGTAAGCGCTTGTTCCGGTGGTGGGAATTCCAACACAGGTTCGGACAGTAATGGTAATAGTGATTCAGGAACTAATGCTGATTCCGATGAAAAAGTGTTAATCATCGGTCTTGAAGCAGAACCTACGTCTTTTGACGCACACCAACTATCAGATTATAATACAAGCCGTGCAGCAATGGAATTGTATAATCAGTTAGTTCGTTTTAAGGATGGAAGTACAGAATTAGAAGCTGATTTAGCTGAGAAATGGGATATTTCCGAGGATGGACTAGAATATACATTTTATTTAAGGGATGATGTAGAATTTCATGATGGTACTCCCTTCAATGCTGAGGCAGTAAAGTTTAGTATTGACAGACAAATAGATGAGGATCATCCGTTCCACGATACAGGACAATATCCTTATGCAGATTTTACCTTTGGCATGGTTGATCATGTAGAAGTGGTTGATGAGTTTGAAGTGAAAATCGTTCTTAGCGAACCATTTGCACCATTTTTAAGTAATATTGCCATGCACTCTGCAAGTATCGTTAGTCCATCGGCTGTGGAAGAATTCGGTGCTGACTTTAGTGAAAATGCAGTAGGTACTGGGCCATATATGTTAAAATCATGGGAACCAGGTGTTGAAGTAATCTTAGAAAAAAACCCTAATTACTTTAAAGAAGAAGCAAAAATTGATCGTTTAATTTTTAAACCAATAACTGAAGATGAAACTAGATTAGTAGAATTAGAAGCTGGAAATATAGATTTAATTGTGAATGTTCCTCCAGATGATTTGTTGAGATTAAGAGATGACGAAAATGTTCAAGTTATCGAAGACCCAAGTATGCACGTATGGTGGACAGCGTTCAATACTCAACAAGAACCGTTTGACGATGTCAGAGTGAGACAAGCTTTTAACTATGCCATTGATAAAGAAGCGATTATTGATAATATTTTACAAGGTACAGGCGAGTTAGCTCATAGTCCATTGCCTCCGATTGTTTGGGGATACAATAATGACTTGGAAAATTATGAGTATGACCCTGATAAAGCGATGGAGTTGTTAGAGGAAGCTGGATATGGGGATGGCCTGGAAGTAACTTATACGATTCCAGAATCTGGTTCTGGAATGCAACAACCACAGTCGATGGCTGTCGCTATTCAATCAGATTTAGCCAAGGTTGGTGTAGATCTTGAAATTGAAATCGTCGAGTGGGGAACTTATATTGATCAAGTATTCGTCCCGCTTGAGGAAAGTACCATGGAAATGCACCAAATGTCTTGGATTGGTGATAATGGTGACCCGGATAACTTCTTATACATTTTATTAAGTGGTGAGCAGTGGCCAACGGCTGGATTTAATGACTCATATTACCAAAATGATAGAGTTGATGAGTTATTGAAGAAAGCTAGAGTAACAAAAGACAAAGCCGAAAGAACTGAAATGTATAAAGAGGTGCAAGAAATTGTGATGGAGGAGGCACCTTGGATTGTATTAGATCATGAAATGCAAACGATTGTTGCATCTAAGAAATTAAAGGATTTCCAATTACATCCAACTGGTGTTTTCAGATTCTCAGTAGCAGATATTGAGTAAATAAAATAAAGGGGGGAGATTAATTCTTCCCCTTTTTAAAATATTTATGTAAGTTTTCGAAGGAAGGGATCACGAAATGACGTCCTATATTTTAAAGAGGTTTGTTGGATTAATCCCTGTATTGTTAGGTGTAACGATTTTGGTTTTTGGGATTATGCATTTGTCTCCCGGTGACCCTGCAAAAATAATGTTAGGACCAAAAGCGACGGCAGAATCGATAGAAAAATTACATGTTCAATTAGGTCTTGATCAACCTGTTGTGACACAATATGTCACATGGATTTCCAATGTCATTCAAGGGGATTGGGGCCGGTCAATTCAATTAAAGATGGCTGTACTTCCGCTCGTATTAGAACGTTTTAAAGCGACAATGTTACTTACCTTTTTTGGTGCTTTTTTTGCAACGTTGATTGGGATTGGTGTTGGCGTAATTTCGGCCTATAAAAAGTATTCATGGATCGATAGAGGATTAATGTTGTTTGTTTTAGTAGGTTTCTGTATGCCTGTATTTTGGTTGGGAATTATTTTGCAAATAACCTTTGGACTAAAATTAGGTTGGTTTCCTATTTCTGGAATGACTACATCAGGTGTGACTGGGTTTATGGATGTATTGAAACATCTTGTATTACCATCGTTAGCCCTTTCAGCAGGGTCTGGTGCAGTGATTGCAAGGATGACTAGATCAGGGATGCTTGAAGTGTTTGAAGAAGATTATATTAGAACAGCCCGTGCAAAAGGAATTACTGAACGAAGGGTCGTTTATATTCATACATTAAAAAATGCCTTCATACCGGTTTTAACAGTGCTTGGAATGCAAATTGGCTTTTTATTAGCTGGATCCGTTTTGATTGAAATGGTATTTGCATGGCCAGGGATTGGTACATTGATGATCAATGGAATACTAGCAAGGGACTTTCCGCTCGTTCAAGGGATTATTTTACTCGTTGCAACAACTTATGTACTTGTTAATTTATTAGTTGATGTACTATATGCCGTACTAGATCCACGAATATCGTATAAGTAGGTTGGTGAAATACATTGGAACTAAAATTGGATAACAATGAAGAGTCTATCAATAAGGATATAGAGGTTAGCTCTCAGGTAGAAGGGCCCTATAAAGTGGCTTTTAAAAAGCTGATTAAAGATAAAGCCGCTGTAGTGGGGATGGCAATATTATTTATTATCATGATAATTTCTGCCTTAGCACCAATACTTCCTATAAAAGATCCATTAGAAGTGGAATTAGCTAATCGACTTTTACCTATCGGGTCTGAAGGGCATTTGCTTGGAACAGATGATGTCGGTAGGGATTTATTAAGTCGCGTCATTTGGGGAGGGCAAATTTCAGTATCCGTTGGATTTATTGCGGTTGGTATTGCTTTATTTTTTGGAACGATATTAGGGTTAATTGCTGGATATTTTCAAAAATTTTGGGATTCTACGATTATGCGGTTTATGGATATTTTAATGGCATTCCCTTATGTGTTGTTGGCGATTGCGATAATTGCAGCGCTAGGTCCGGGCTTAATCAATACGATGATTGCGATAAGTATCGTTGGTATTCCGTATTATGCAAGAATAGTGCGGGGAAGTACGTTAATTTATCGCAATATGGAATTTGTTCAGGCGGAAAGAGCATTAGGGGCAGGTCATGTCCATATTATTTTTAAACATATTTTGCCGAATTGCTTTCCCGCATTAATCGTTGCCGCAAGCTTGGATGTTGGTTGGATGATATTGGCGGCTTCGGGAATGAGTTTTTTAGGGTTAGGGGCACAACCACCGACAGCTGAGTGGGGTGTGATGCTAAGTGAAGGGCAGAAATTTATTCGAATTTCGCCGATTATTAGTATTCTACCTGGAATTGCTATCTTTTTAGTCGTATTATCTCTTAACTTAATTGGTGATGGATTGAGGGATGCGTTAGATCCTAAAACTAAATAAAAGGAACGAATTTTTTGAAAAATGTATTCGCATATAAAAATATTTGAGGAGGAAATGAATCATGACTTTTTCAATAGTAGCGTTTGATCCAGAAACGAAAGAATTAGGTGTAGCAGTTGCATCTAAGTTTTTAGCAGCGGGGGCGTTTGTTCCTTATGCAAAAGCAGGTGTGGGTGCGGTGGCAACACAGTCTTTTGTTAATCCCCATTATGGACCAGATGGGTTGAGATTAATGGGAGAAAATAAGGATGTCGATGAAATCATTAAATTAATGACTGAAAATGACGAGTCCGGTCATCTTCGTCAAGTAGGGATCGTTAATGCAAATGGAGATTCAGCCACATATACAGGTACAGATTGTTACCATTGGGCTGGTGGTGAAAGAGGCGAAAATTATGCCTGTCAAGGAAATATTTTAACTGGTGAAAATGTGGTAAAAGCAATGGTTGATTCCTTTAAAAATTCAACAGGTCCTTTAGCTGAACGTTTGGTAGCATCATTAAAAGCTGGTGAGGATGCCGGTGGTGATAGTCGTGGTAAACAATCTGCTTCACTTTTAGTTGTTAAGGAAAAAGGTGGTTACCAAGGAGCAAATGACCGCTATATAGATTTAAGGGCGGATGAACATGAAAATCCAGTAGATGAGCTAAAAAGAATGCTTTATCTTCATAATATGTATTTTAAAGAAGCGGATCCAAACGATATTATTAAAATTGATGATGCATTAAGAGAAAAGCTACAATCACATTTATTTACATTAAAGTTTTCTTCAGCTGAACAGTTGAATGATGAAGCATTTTATGAAGCGTTAAAATCATTTCAACTAATTGAAAACTTTGATGAAAGGGTTCAAGAAGAAGGGTATATTGATCGATTGGTCGTTGAGTATATGGATGACTTGGTAAAAAAGGGATGATAACAAATGAGCACTATTTTAGAAGTAAACAACCTTGAAATATCCTTTAAAAAAAACAAAGACTATATTACAACTGTTAACGGTATTTCCTTTAAGGTAAAGAAAGGCGAAACGGTAGGAATCGTAGGTGAATCAGGTTGTGGAAAAAGTGTTACATCACTTTCCGTTATGGGCTTATTACCAGAAGGTGTAAGCAAAATAGGCGATCAGTCAGACATCATATTTAATGACAAATCTTTAGTTGATTTATCGCAGGCTGAAATGAGGGCTATTCGTGGGAAGGAAGTGGCGATGATTTTTCAAGACCCGATGACATCGCTAAATCCAGTTTTAACAATTGGGTTTCAAATAATTGAACAGCTCCGTACCCATATGAAATTAACGAAAACTGAGGGAAGAAAAAAGGCCATTGACATGTTGCAAAAGGTAGGTATCCCAAGGGCAGAAAAAATAGTTAACCAATATCCGCATCAATTATCTGGTGGGATGAGACAACGGGTCATGATTGCGATGGCTTTATCTTGCAACCCAAAATTATTAATTGCTGATGAGCCTACGACAGCTCTGGATGTAACGATACAAGCTCAAATTTTAGAATTAATGAAGGAACTACAAAATGAGTTTGATACTTCTATTATGTTTATTACTCATGACTTAGGTGTTGTTGCTGAAACATGTGAACGTGTGATTGTTATGTATGCGGGTGAAATTGTTGAGGAAGGTTTATTGGAAGATATTTTTAATGATTCAAAACATCCATATACAAAAGGATTATTAAATTCTATTCCCGATTTGGAGAAGAAGGAAGACAGACTTAACTCAATTCCAGGCTCTGTCCCATTGCCAGGTAATATGCCGAAAGGATGTCGGTTTGCCTCAAGGTGTGAATTTGCAACGGATAAATGTAAAGAACTAGCACCTCCTAAAACAGAAATTTCCGAAAGTCACTATACAAATTGTTGGCTGTATACCGAGGAAGGTGTTTAACAATGACAACATTAATGGAAGTGAAAAATTTAAAAAAATACTTTCCCGTAAAACAGGGAATGTTCAATTTTAAAAAAGGCTACGTAAAAGCCGTTGAGGATGTATCCTTTACATTGAATCAAGGCGAAACTTTGGGTATTGTCGGGGAAAGTGGTTGTGGCAAATCAACAATGGGGAGAACATTACTCAACCTATTACCAGCTACCGATGGTGCTGTCATGTATAAGGATCATAATATAGTAGACATGTCATTTCGAGAAATGCGCCCATTAAGAAAAGATCTCCAAATGATCTTTCAGGATCCCTATGCATCACTTAACTCAAGAAAAACAATACAGGATATTTTACTCGAACCTTTCCAAATCCATCAACTATATACTAGAAAAGAACGTTTGGAAAAAGTATTCGAAATGCTAGAAAAAGTTGGCTTAAATCGAGAATTTGCAAAAAGGTACCCCCATGAATTTAGTGGAGGTCAACGTCAACGTATTGGCATTGCCCGGGCCCTAATGTTAGAGCCAAATATCGTCGTTGCTGATGAACCAGTTTCAGCTCTAGATGTTTCAATTCAAGCACAAGTATTAAACCTATTACAGGATTTACAGGAAGAATACCAACTAACCTACTTATTTATTGCTCACGACTTAAGTGTGGTGAAGCACATTAGTGACCGAATAGGAGTTATGTACTTGGGCAGACTCGTCGAATTGGTAGACAAAGACCATTTATATGAAAACCCATTACATCCTTACACACAGGCACTGCTATCCGCAATCCCAATACCTAAACTCGGTCACAAGAGAGAAAGAATTATATTGAAAGGTGACGTCCCAAGTCCAGAATCACCCCCACAAGGATGCCCATTCCATACAAGATGTCGACACAAAATGGCCATCTGTGAAGAAGTACTACCAGAATTTAAAGAAGTAGATAACAACCGATTTGTCGCCTGTCATTTATATTAAATGCATAAGTAGCCCTTTTATTAACTATGAAAGTTAGTTGAAAAGGGCTTTTCTGTTATCCATTCATGTGGAAATGATGATGGTTCACGACGGCTGTTGCATGGATGGCACATAACACGTGGCTGGACCGCACATAAACGTTGCCGGGCCGCACATAAACGTTGCCGGGGCCGCACATAAATTGGATTTACCGCTCATAAACGCGCCGGGCCGCACATAAATGCGCTGGACCGCACATAAACGCACCGGACCGCACATAAACTGGTTTTACCGCACATAACCGTTGCCGGACTAAAACGTTCAAACTGCATAGATACAGCGACCATCATATTCCCTTGCAAAAATAGGGGTTTTACAAGTGAAAAATAAAAAAGACCGTCAGCTCATTGAGCGAACGGTCCTTGGGTGTGCTATATTATTCTTGGATGACCACGTCACGTAAAAATGGGAAACTACTTGGATATTGGAAGAATCCATCAATACTATCACTTAATCCGGCTAAAAGTACCGAGTGATATAAAGGAACGATTGGTGCCTCGTCAACGATGATTTGTTGTGCTTCGTTATAGATTTCTAATCTATCCTTTTCATCGACTGTTTGTCTTCCTTTTTCAAGAAGTTTGTCTACTTCATCGCTTGCATAGAATGAACGATTTCCTGGTGCTCCAGCATTTTCGGAATGGAACATGGCGTAAAGTCCATAATCGGCATCAAGTGTCACTGTTCCCCAGCTACCGACCAACATTTCAGAATCCCCACTGCCGGTTACCTCTAAATAGGCGCCAATTTCTAGTGTTTCTATGGAAACATCGATTCCAATCTCACCGAGTTGTGCTTGAATGAATTCCGCCATATCTTTTGTCGTTCTATCATAGGTGACAATCGATGTCTCGAATCCGTCCTCATAACCTGCTTCTTTGAGTAATTCTTTTGCTTCTTCTATATTGTAATCAATTGGCTGTAAATCTTCGTTGTAACCAAATACCGTTGGAGCAAGTGGTCCTTTTGCTTTCAATGGAATGCCATCCATAACACCGTCGATTAATTTTTGTTTGTCAATTGCCTTTGCAATGGCTTGTCTTACTTTGACATTATTAAACGGTTCCTTCTCTGTGTTCATTCCTAAATAGGACATACTTGCACTTTCTGATTGTTTGACATGTGTTCCATCATTTTCATCGATTTGGTTTACATCGTTCGCGTTTACAGGATAAATAATTTGTGCGTCGTTTGTTTTTAGTTCTGCAATTCGGGTCATATCTTCCGGAACGACTTTAAATGTGATTGCATCTGTCTTTGCTTCCTCGCCCCAATAGTCCTCATTTTTCACCAAGGTGACATACTCACCATTGACTCTTTCCTCATATTTAAAATAGCCAGTACCAATTGGATTTTCATTGACAACTGTAAAAGGTTCCTCACCATTTTCAATGGCTTCATAATCTTTTTCAATAGATTCTAAACTAATCATATGTCCACCTGGGTGTGCTAGGTGTGAAGGTAATGCAGCAAATGGAAATGCAGTTGTAATTTCAACTGTATATTCATCTGTTACCTCAACTGATGTAATCATATCAAATAAAAAGGCAACTGGTGACCCTATATCCGGGTCTAGTACACGGTCTAAGTTTGCCTTTACCACCTCAGCATTGAATTCGCTTCCGTCATGGAAAGTAACATCCTCACGCAATTTTGCTTCCCAAACAGTTTCTTCTATTTGTTCAAGACTTTCGGCTAATCCTGGTTGGATTTCTAAATCAGTGTTCAATTCCACAAGTGTGTCATACATTGCATTCATAACATATAATGAATTTCCATCATTGGCAGCGTGTGGGTCAAGTGAAACAGGGTCAGATGCCAAATCAACAGTTAAATGGGAACCTTCCCCACCTTTTGCTGCATTTTCACTGTCATTGTTGTCTTTCACGTTGCTGCCGCCATCGTTGGCCTTTTCCTGAGCGCATGCTGCAATAATAAAAACAAGTACTAACGCTAAAGCGGATAAAAGAATTTTTCTCATATTAACATCTCCTTATGGGTTAATTTGTTTAATGCTTGGTTAATATCTTCGAGAATGTCCTCACTATCTTCTAAACCGATAGAAAGTCGAATTAAGCCACTTGATAGATTAAATTGTTCTAGTTCCTCAAGTGGGATGGAACTATGAGTCATTGATGCAGGATGTTGCACCAAAGTTTCGGGATCACCTAAACTAAATGAAATCATCACTAGCTTCAAACTGTTAACAAAATATGTACATGCGTCATAACCATCAATTAATTCAAAAGAAACAATTCCACCCATACCATTCATTTGCTTTTTTGCAATATCATGTTGGGGGTGATGGTTCAGTCCCGGATAGTGTACAACTTTCACGGCAGGATGTTCATTTAAAAAATGTGCTACTTTTTCGGCATTTTCCACATGTTTTTGCATGCGTATTCCTAATGTTTTCATTCCTCTTAAAATGAGATAAGATTCCCATGCATTCAAGTTTTGCCCTAAATCACCCATTAAATTTTTCCTCATATGGGCAATAACATTTTGTTTCCCGGCTATTATTCCTGCAATGACATCCCCATGGCCATTAATATATTTTGTCGCACTATGAACGACAATATCTGCCCCTAAAGTAAGGGGTGTCTGGAGAAGTGGTGTCATAAAAGTGTTATCGACAATGACACCTAACTCATGTTTATGGGCGATTATAGAAAGTTGTTCGATGTCTAAAATTGTTAAAGAAGGATTTGATGGTGTTTCTAAATATAAAGCCTTTGTGTTTGTTTGAATGTTGCTTTCTACATCCTCAAAATTAGTACAATCGACAAAACTATATTGAATACCGAATTTGTTCGCTAGATTCGTTAAAAAATGATGAGTACCTCCGTATACATCTTTCGTAACGAGAAGGTGATCGCCGGCACTTAAATAATACAAAATTGATATAGAAATTGCTGCCATGCCACTGCTTACCGCTAGAGAGTCTTCACCTCCTTCAAGTTGTGTAATTTTCTCCTCTAATTTTCTTGTAGTTGGATTACCAAATCTGCCATAATAAAAATTGTCATCTTTTCCTTGGACAGTGCCAATAGCACTTTCTATATTGGGAAAAGAATAAGCAACTGCGGGAATGACAGGTGTTGAGACTGCCCCGTAACTTCTATCTGTCTGATGTAGATTATGTATAATGGTAGTGTTGATACCTCTTAGCTTCTTTGTCAATTTTTTCCTTCCCCTTCTAGAACAATGATGTTAATTTTCAAAATAATGTTCTTGTGTTTGTTGACTTTCTTTTAATACTTTCATGGCACTCTCAAGGCTTCCTTTCACATGCTCATCCATCGCTTGGATGGCGCCTTGTTTATCTCCGACTTTAATGAAATCGAATATTTTTTTATGGTCAAGTTTTTTATGGTCACTCATATTTTCGGCCGGGATCAACCGACGGTATCGATTAATTTGATCATTCAATTGTAATAAAATTTTAATGGCAGTCTGGTGATCACTAAGTTCGTATAAATATGTGTGAAATTGATTGCCATAATAAAGAGTTTCGTCTAGATTATTTTTACTAGAAACGAAGGAAATAAGTTGTACGAGATGTTCGAGTTTTTTTATGTCATTAGGTGTTGCATAGTCTGTTGCTTTTTCAACTACGATACATTCTAGTGCATTTCGTACAGTAAAAATTTCAATCATATGTTTAAGTGAAATGGAAGCAACCTGCATACGACCATTACGCTTTCGGGAAATAAACTCTTCCCACTCCAATTTGGTAAGTGCCTCACGTAAAGGGGTTCTACTAATCTCTAATTGTTCTGCTAGTTTTTCTTCATTTAAATCTTCATTAGGTTTTAGATGTCCTTTAATAATTTTCTCTTTTATTTCCATATAAGCATAATCGCTTGCTGAAGTCCCCATTCTCTTTGAAGGTTTGTTATTCATTTTGCCACCTCCTAAAATAATTGTATACAATTATATTTGAATATATGTTATTATAGTATTATAATTTTGTCAATGATATGATATCTATCATAAAATACTACATAAGATATAAGTTTCATAGTATCTATATATTTGGAGGGAAACAGCTAATGGGGGAGCCAATGAAACAGAATGATAGTAGACCAAAAAAAGGTGCCATCAATCCAAAAATAGAAAATTGGAAAACGATATGGAGAAAATTAAGGAAAAATAAAGCAGCAGTTATCGGTGGCATTTTAATTTTGCTTTTTATCCTAACGGCAATTATCGGCCCTTTTTTAACACCATTTGAACCAAATGCTCAAGATGTCATGAATAAATTGGAGTCTCCAAGTGCTGAGCATTGGTTTGGTACAGATCATCAAGGAAGGGATATATTTACTAGAATAATTCATGGAATGGGAATTACATTATTTGTTGGATTTTTATCTGTATTTTTAGGTGCTACCTTCGGTGTAATCCTAGGATTGGTTTCGGGATATTATGTCGGGAAAACCGATGCTGTTATTATGAGGGTGATGGATGTGCTTTTAGCATTTCCGGGTATTTTGTTGGCATTGGCAATTGTCAGTGTATTAGGTGGCAGCTTAATGAATGTTATTATTGCTGTGGCTGTTTTTTCAGTTCCTATTTTTGCTCGGATTGTAAGGGCTTCAACATTAACAGTACGTAAATTAGAATATATTGATGCCATCAGGGCGTTGGGGGCAAATGATTTTACAATTATTTTTAAACATATTTTGCCTAATATTATGTCACCAATCATTGTGCAAGCAACATTAAATATTGCAACAGCCGTATTGTCTGCAAGCGGTCTATCATTTTTGGGAATGGGGGCGCAGCCACCAACACCCGAATGGGGTGCTATGCTGAGTGATGGACGAAATTACTTGTACGATGCTCCGCATGTTGGGTTGTTTCCTGGTATTGCCATCGTCATAGTCGTTCTTGCTTTTAATGTCCTTGGTGATGGATTGAGAGATGCATTAGATCCGAAAATGAATAATTAGAAAGGGAGTCATGACTTGTTTGTTTACATTGTAAGACGTTTCGTACATATTATTCCCGTATTATTCGGTGTTTCCATATTAGTGTTTAGTCTTATGCATTTAATACCTGGTGACCCAGCACAAATTATTGCTGGGGAAGGGGCAGGCACACAGCAAGTAGAAAATATTCGGGAACGACTGGGATTAAATAAATCACTACCTGTACAATATGGAACATACATCTCTAATGCAGTTCAAGGTGATTTGGGAAATTCAATTCGTACAGGAAGAAGTGTGAATGCAGAGATAGCCGATCGTTTTTGGGTAACGATTGAACTGGCTGTTTATAGTACTTTATTAAGTGTATTTCTCGGTCTCATTGCGGGAATTGTTTCAGCAATGAAGCGATATTCATTACAGGATGTGCTGATTATGATTGTTGCCCTATTTGGGCTGTCGATGCCAAATTTCTGGCTCGGTTTAATGTTAATTCAATGGTTTGCTGTCGGATTTGATTTGCCTAATTGGGTGCCATTTATTGAAAATACTGGTTGGTTCAAACCATCTGGCTGGGGTAGTTTTAAACAAGTTGTATTACCTGTAATCACCTTAGGTACAAGTGGAGCGGCGATTATTGCACGAATGACACGTTCTAGTATGCTAGATGTCGTTAATCAAGATTACATTAGAACAGCAAGGGCAAAAGGTGTGAAAGAACAAACAATCATTTATCGACATGCTTTAAAAAATGCACTCATTCCTGTTGTTACGGTGGTTGGTTTGCAATTTGGTACATTATTAGGTGGTACAGTTATTGCTGAAACAGTGTTTGCGATTAATGGAATGGGAAAACTAATTATAGATTCTATTTTGGCGCGTGATTTTCCAATGGTGCAAGGTACGATATTAGTTGTAGCGATTTTGTTTGTGTTAGTTAATTTAGCAGTCGATATTGTCTATCAAGTATTAAATAAAAGAATTGATTATAATTAATATTTCGTGTAGTTGAGAGAGGAGGAGTTTCATTTGCGTAATAATTTGGTTCATGACGAAAAACAAGAAATATTGTTGCAAGTAAAAGATTTAAAAACGTCATTTTTTACTGAAAACCAAGAAATAAAAGCAGTTGACGGTGTCAGTTTTTCCATTCCGGAAGGGAAGACAGTTGGTTTAGTAGGTGAATCTGGTTCCGGAAAAAGTATTACGTCATTATCAATATTACAATTAATAGAAGAGTCAGGTAAAATTGTAAACGGTGAAGTTTTATATAAAGGTGAGGATTTACTGGGAAAAAAATTCGAAGAGATGCGTAAAATACGTGGTAATGATATTTCAATGATTTTCCAAGAGCCGATGACTTCCTTAAATCCAACGCTAACAATAGGTCAACAAATTAGGGAAGTATACCAAGTTCATCGAAAGGCCAGCAAAAGAAAGGCAACGGAAAAATCGTTGGAAATGTTGAAGTTGGTCGGTATCCCGTCACCGGAAAAAAGGTTAAACCAATATCCTTATGAGCTGTCGGGAGGTATGAGACAACGTGTCATGATTGCAATTGCACTGGCTTGTAATCCAAAATTATTAATTGCTGACGAACCTACAACGGCTTTGGATGTGACAATTCAAGCACAAATTTTAGATTTAATTAAGCAGTTACAACAAAAGTTAACTATGTCTGTTTTATTAATTACCCATGATTTAGGAGTGGTGTATGAAACATGTGATTATGTTGCCGTAATGTATTGTGGGAAAATAGTTGAGTATGCAGATGTGAAAACTATTTTTAATAAGCCAAAACATCCTTATACAATTGGTTTATTAAATTCGATTCCTCCACACGACATTGACATTGAAGGTGATTTACCTGTTATTAAGGGGTCAGTACCAAGCCATGATCAATTGCCAAAAGGGTGCCGTTTTGCGCCAAGATGCCCTTTTGCAAGTGATATTTGTAAGGAGTTACCGGCTTTAGAGACAGATGAAAATGGTAATCAAATTCGTTGTTGGATTTATTCAACACAATGGGACGGAGATCCGGAGGTTGATCCAAATGCTATCTACAAAAAAGCCAATTCTTAATGTCCAAAATTTAAAACAATATTTTCCAATTAAAGGTGGTTTATTAGGCGGCACCGTCAATCATGTGAAAGCGGTTGATGATATTTCTTTTACAGTTCATGAAGGTGAGACGTTAAGTATAGTTGGTGAATCAGGTTGTGGGAAATCGACTACAGGTAGGTCAATACTACGTTTAGATGAACCAACTGAAGGTGTTATCAAATTTTATGATCAAAATTTACTCGAATTAAGTAAAAGAGACATGAGAAAAAAACGGAAAAATATGCAAGTGATTTTTCAAGACCCTTATGCTTCACTTAACCCGAGACAGACGGTAAGACAAATGTTAACAGAAGCAATTAAAATACAAGGTGTAGTCGCCAATGACAAAATAAATGATCGTATCGCTCATTTATTAGATATCGTTGGATTAAATGAGCACCAAGCAGATAGATTTCCTCACGAATTCAGCGGGGGACAAAGACAACGAATCGGTATTGCCCGGGCTTTATCTGTCGAACCTGAATTGATAATATGTGATGAAGCAGTTTCGGCGCTAGATGTGTCTGTTCAGGCACAAGTAATAAATTTATTAAAGGAACTGCAAAACGAATTTAATTTAACATATATATTTATTTCCCATGATTTAGGGGTTGTACGTCATATTTCTGATCGAATTATCGTAATGTATTTGGGGAAAATTGTTGAAATAGCCGATAAGAAATCGTTGTTTAAAAATCCACAGCATCCATATACCAAATCATTATTATCAGCTATACCAAGTACGAGTGACGATAAGAAAAAAGAGCGAATTATCTTAAAAGGGGATATTCCATCACCAATCGACCCACCAACAGGGTGTCGATTTCATACCCGTTGCCCGTTCGCAACGGAAAAATGTAAAATCGAAGTGCCGGAATTAAGATTTGTAGGGGACCCTAGTGAAGGGCATCGTGCGGCTTGTCATTATTTTGAAGGTATTGATTGGGATGTTTAGAACCGGATTTCAGATAAAAAGGTCGTAAAATAATATATAAATTAATTGTGCAGTAGTAGTTTTTGTACTTAAAAGTATTTTAGTAATAATACTATGAATTAGGAATTATTTTGTAAATTAAAAGAAATTTTGGAAAGTAGTGATTGATTATGACAGTGGCAATATCATTAATGGAAGCGTGTATGCTTGAATCACTTGCAGGAAAAGGAATGTCCCATGAACATATCATTGAAAATATCAAAAACAATGATATAAGGAGTCTAAATGAATTTGATACTACATTTGATTTTTCCTATTTAGTAGAAAATAATATAGAAAATACCGAGAAAATTGAAGATGCCTTGAATGGTCCATATCAAGTAAAATTTGTTACTAGAAATGGATTAAAAACATTGTTGCGGTTAAAATATCAGTTAGAGGAAAATGAAGACTATAAAATGGTAGATACATGTTTTCATGGAATGGAAATTAACGATGAGAAATTGGAATCATTGGCATTATTATTATCACCAAACTGGAAAATAGAAGAAGTTAATAGAATAGAAGATGGTCGTGTTGTCATCAACATATGTAATGTTGTATCACAATAATAATCACTTAATTCGGAGACAGTACCCATACCTTTTAAACAAAAATGAATATTGTATAAATAGATGACAGTGAATCAGAATCTTCAAAATGAAAATTATGTCACTGATTGTTCTCAATTATGGCAATTTTTAGGTTAGTTTATTGTCATAAACCTTTTTGAGAACAGTTTTTTTATTTATAATAGGGATAAGTAGATTGATTGGCGGTGATGTTGATGAATTTGCAGTATGATATGGACCGGATTGATTTGTTTAGGGAGTTGTTAGTTCGTTTACGTGAGGGTGGGGCTGGTGTTCGTAAGGATTTTGAATTTCACTTTGGGGATGCGAATGTAGTTGAACTATTGTTGTTGCAGTATGAGTTAGTGAGTGGGCGGAATGGTGTGAAGATGGCTGATGTGGTGCGTTTTAACGTAATGTTTCCGTTGTCCCTTGCTGAAGATGATTTGTTGGACGGGCATCCTGTGTTAATTTTTAGGGAGGAAATTGCCCGGTTTCGTGATGTGTTAAATGAAGTCGGTGATAGTTTGGATTCGAAGGATGAAGCAACCCAAGGGCAGTTAGTTGATCAGATGACGCTACTTGGTGGGCTGTACAATCATTTTAATCGGAAGGAAAAATTGTTTTTTCCGATGATGGAGCGTGAACAGTTATATACACTTCCAAGGGTGATGTGGCAGGAGGATGACCGTATTCGTGGTTTGTATCAGGCGGCTTTAAGGCGGATGGAAAGGTTGCCTTTAGTTGATATTGAGCTTGAGCGAAAGACTTATAATCGTTTTGCCGGGGCGTTTCGGGAGATGTTGTTGCAAGAGGAATTGATTCTGTTGCCGGTTATGTTATCGACCTTATCGGAAGAAGTATGGTGGCAGATTGCAATTGAAAGTGATGCTTTTGGTTATGCAATGGGCGTTGTGGTAGATGCTCCGGCTACTACAGATATAGTTAATGTTGCTGGATCAGACCGCTCTTATGGTGATGTGGATACACAGAGAAATCTGCCGTTCGGTGGTGGGTTTTTATCTTTGAAGGAAGCAGATCTTATTTTAAATCATTTGCCAGTGGAGATTACGTTTATTGATAAGAACGGGATTTTTAAATATTTTAATGAGCGTGGCAACTATGCTGATATGGTACTTGTGCGCACGCCTGCATCGATTGGTCGAAATGTTGCAAATTGTCATCCCCCCAAGAGTATGAAAAAAGTAATGCGGTTAATTCGTGAGTTGAAGTATGGGAAACGGAAGTCGGAGACGATGTGGTTTAAGAAGCGTGACCATTTTGTTCATATTACGTATACAGCATTATTTGATAATGATGGAGAGTATCTGGGGATTTTGGAATGTGTACAAGATATTCAGCCATTTTTTGAATTGGAAAGGGAGGCCAAAAGAGGGATCAGTCGTATTGGTGAGGAATGATCATTCACGTAACGGATTATCAATCATATGACGTTTAAAAAAATAAAAGGAGCGTTAGGCAGCGAAAAAATTATCGAAAACACGGAAACACTTTTAAACGGTAGATATGTTTCGTGATGCATAATAACAGCAGATATTTTTTCAAAGCAAAGGCAAAACTACACAGAAAATTAACTTCAAAAAAGAAAATCAGGGCCCTCCCTGATTTTTTTATTTTTCGAAAGAAATATTCGCTAACCCGTTTAAGCAAATAATGGAAAGGGAATGGTCAAAATACACATAAACCCTTTTTGCTCGCCATTCGATTAGGTTAATATTCAAAAATCGGGGAAAATTAAAAAAGACTGTTCATCGTTGGGAAATTAAAGGTTTCGTTGGGAGGAACATATGAAAATATTATCGACCATGTTAGTTGTTGTTTTGGCAATTTTATTTTTATTAGCGTTTATTTTATTAGTGATGGTAGTATATTATTTTTTATTTGACCGAAAGCAAAAGGAGCATTCTGTTTTACGTAATTATCCGCTAATTGGTAGGATGCGGTATTTTTTAGAGAAAATTGGTCCTGAACTTAGGCAATACTGGTTTGATAGTGATTCAGAGGGTAAGCCAATTCCCCGCGATGATTATATCCATATTGTTAAGGCAGCCAAATATAAGCGGCAAGTGATTGGATTCGGTGCAAAGAGAGATTTTGACAAGGAAGGTTTTTATATTCGTAATGATATGTTCCCTAGGTTAACTGAGGAATTGGATATTGATCGTGATACTGTGTCACTCACAAATCGATACTTATTAATTCGAGACCCACTGTTCACTCGCCGTGTTGAAAAATTAGAGAAGGATGAATCATTGGCTTACTTGTTAAGAGATGAAGATGCTGTTGTCATCGGTCCCAAGGTGAAAAATCCTTTTGTCGCCAAAGGGATAATTGGCATGTCCGCAATGAGCTATGGTGCCCTAGGGAAAAATGCAATCACTGCGTTATCGAAAGGGTTAGCTCAGGCAAAAGGGACATGGATGAACACAGGTGAAGGTGGACTGTCCCCATACCATCTTGAGGGGGGAGTGGATCTTATTATGCAAATTGGGCCCGCCTTATTTGGTATTCGTGATTCTGAAGGCAGACTAGACGAGAAGGAATTAAAACGAAAGAGCGAACTGCCCGAAATAAAGGCATTTGAAATTAAATTAGCCCAAGGGGCAAAAACACGTGGTGGGCATATTGATGCGGAAAAAGTAACTCCAGAAATTGCGGATATTCGCAAATTAGTCCCTTATCATTCAATTGACAGTCCAAATCGTTTTCATGAGTTTGATAATGTTGAGAAAATGTGTGAATTTATCGAATATGTTCGGGGTGTTACTGAAAAACCTGTGGGAGTGAAAATAGTTGTCGGTGGCGTCGATAGTGTCATCCCTTTGGCAAAATATATGCGGGATACTGGGAAGGGGCCAGATTTTATTACTATTGATGGTAGTGAGGGTGGTACAGGTGCCTCCTATCCCGATTTATCGGAAAGTGTTGGCCTGCCAATTAAATCTGCCTTACCAATTTTACACGCAACGTTAAAAAAATATGGTGTTCGTGATAAGGTCAAAATTATTGCATCCGGAAAATTATATAGCCCTGACAAAATTGCGATTGCTCTTGCTATGGGAGCAGATTTGGTGAATATTGCTCGTGGCTTTATGATTTCTGTCGGCTGTATTCAGACATTGAAATGTCACACGAATAGTTGTCCCGTAGGGGTGACGACGACAGATGAAGACCTACAAAAAGCATTAGTAGTTGATGAGAAAAAACATCGGGTTGCTAACTATGTCATTACCCTACGGAAGGGATTATTTCGGGTTTCCGCTGCTGCAGGCTTACAATCGCCTACACAATTTTCTGAAAAAAATATAATGTACAAAGATGACCACGATGTCGCTTTTCCGTTAGAAACTATTTTACAAAAAACTTACGATCAGATTCCGGTAGAAGATTAAATGTGGTCCCATTGCGAAAGTGATATGTTGTTGGTTCGAATAGTGTTGAATGGCTTATTTTTAGAAAATAATATATGGATTGGAAGGCGATAATTATTACAAGCATGATTGGTTCAGAATGAATGCAACCCCATTTACTTTTTCTTCCCCCTAGTGACGCAGAACACATTTAATTTATGGAATATTTGCTACACTATGTGTGATTAATGGTTACGAAGGGGAGGTATTTTTTGTTGAAAAGGAATATAGCATTTGTAACGATTGTTTTGACGTACTTTTTAATTGTCTTTGGAGGGTATGTTGCATCCTCAGAATCTGGGATGGGATGTGGTCCGGAATGGCCTCTTTGTAATGGCAAAGTGATCCCGGAATTGCACGGTGAAACATTAATTGAATTTGGCCATCGTTTTATCGGGGCAATTCTTTTTTTGTTTACTGTTATTTTATTTTTTAAAGTAAAAAAAGAATCTAGTAGTCGATTCTCAAAAACTATTGCTAATTGGATGCTTGGTTTATTCATTTTACAATTGATTGCGGGAGCAATTGTAGTGTTTTACCATCTCCCTCCAATTATTATCACAATTCATTTATTAATCGCAATCGTCTATTTGGGTATTCTTATCTGGTTTTGGCGCCATCCTACCGAAGGAATGGCACAAATGAATGAGCCATCGATTAAAAAACATTTATCATTACTAAGTCTTTTAATATTTGTAACCATCGGCTTTGGTGCCTACGTGAAACATAAGTATTACGGTTTGGCATGTGGATATTTAAGTTGTGGTGATACATTTTTTCCGACAACTATTCCGGAGCTACTACAAACAGCCCACCGGTTGCTAGCTGTTCTCTCCGTAGTGTATATCTTATTTATGATATTTAACGTGACAAATAATAAGTTGAAAGGGCGCATGTATCTAGCGTTTTTCGTTATCTTGTTACAATTTATAATTGGTATGATGACAATTTTATCGTTTGTTTCAATTTCTTATGCAGTATTGCATTTAGCAGCTGCAACTTTGTTATTTGCAATTATAATCGAAGCAAGAATTTCCATGGGATAATTTCTATCCTTTTTTTATAGTGAAAAACTAGCCCATGTTATAACATCCTGTCAAAATTATAGTAGCATAAGGGTGAAATTAACAATTTTCCTTACATAGTACACCAATGAATTATGATAAAAAAATCAGGGATTATTTCCCCTGATTTTTTCCATTTAAATGAACACTTTAGCGTGTTCCACCGCCACTTCCGCCTCCAAAGGAGCCGCCTCCACCGCCAATACTTGCACTTCCACCGCCACCACTACTACTTGTTGTAGTAGCACGGGCTTTGTTTGTTTGAGTTGCGACAGCGGTTGCCATGACAACGGATTTTTCCTTAAATAATGATTCATCTTCATACTTTGGATAGATTGCTTTGAACTGTTTCATTACTTCCTCAGTTAGTCCAAAGAATCCTGCCCAAATCATGATTTCATCCCAGATCATGACATTGACAGCGTCATGCTCATGAACTAATGAAAAGTCATGCAAATAATTTATATATTTGTACATGTTATCTTCAATTTCTTTACCAGATTCCGTTATGTGAAATTGTGTGTATTTTTTAAAGATAATTTTCTTTTCCTCACTTGTTACATGGTTTAGTTTTTCCAAATATCTAGCGGAACTGTTTCTCACGCTCGTTTCCCAATCAAATAGACGCTTTTGATTTCGTTGTGCCCAACTTGATAACCTTCCTTGTGGCAGGACACCATCAGCACCTGCGGCACCATCTAACATATTAAACAGCTTGCCTTCTAATGATCTGTTTTCGTTTTCGCGTTTTAGCATGAATATTGTTGTTTGATTTCGCTTGAATATCGTCCCTACCTCAGATTCATCAATGCGGATTTTTTCTTCCTTAATCCATTTTAACAAATAGGCGGTTAATATGTTTTCGAAATTTCCAACCCCCATGATGTAGGCAATATAATATACATATGCAAAGCCTTTTTCAAATGGGTAGTCCCTGTAATATTCATCCTTAAATTTACGCTTAAACTTCCCTGGTCGTACTGTGCTACCACGAGCTACGATAAATACAACGACGATGAAAATCAGAATGGCAATTCCACCTAAAACGACAACCCCTAATATGACAAAAAAGATTGTAACGACCGTATTAACTGATACAGTGGTGCCACTGCCATCATTTGTCGAAGTCGAGGAATCCCCACCAGTACCAAGGGCTAGGTCCAAATCATAGTCACTACCTTCAAAGGCTTCCTCCTTAACATCCCTTATTGTTCTATTTAGAATATCGTTTGTTGAAAAAACACCTTGATTAAATTCAACTAGGATAGTGACATAATTGTCCGAACTTAGTGGTTGATCACTATTTGCGATAACCTTTCCATCAACAAAATTAACTTCTCCATGATAACCGAATGCCCAAATTCTTTCCTCATCATTACTTATCGGTTTATTGGCCTCAATTTCAATGGTCACACGTTCTGGTGGGATATTTGTTCCCGGATTTACAAATTGCCAGAATAAAATTTGTGCATCATCCAATTGTTTAATAAAATCAGTGATAGTATATTGTAATACATATTCGTGTTGGCCATATTCACCAATTCCCCAGGCCAATTCATAGCCTTTTCCGGTATTAATAATCCCGTTTTTAAACGTTTTTTCTTCTCTTGATGCATCGATGTTCCAATTTTCGATAAAATCATATTGTTGTCCATTTTCTGTGACAGTAAAATTTTGTATCGTTGAAGCACCTAGATTTTCTATAACGATATAATTTTCGGTTCCTTCAGATAAGTCTGCTTGCCTTGTTTCAGTAATATCAGCACTTCCATCATCATTAACAAAAACGTGAATATGTTGATTTTCAAGTTTATGTGCAGCATGTGCGGTATCAATACCGAAGAGGCTTATCATTGTGACAAAAGTTAAAATGAAAAAACCAAGTGTGATTTTTCGCATTAAGTTGTCTCCTTTTAATTCCAACTTGGCATTTCCTGTTTTGATTCTGTACGTTCGAAATATTCCTTTTCTGTATATTTGAAGAGCTTTGCAATAATATTCGTTGGAAATTGCTTTGTTTGACGGTTGTATCTTGTAACAGTATCGTTGTAAATCATTCTTGAATGACGGACATTATCCTCAAACTTGTTTACACTCTCCATTGTCGTTTGATAAACTTCACTTGCTTTTAAATCTGGATATGCCTCAGAAATGGCAATTAATCTACCAACGACATTGTTTAATTGTGCATCATTGTCTTCAATTTCCTGTATCGAACTATCCTTCCTAAGACTAGCACGTTTAGCTGTAATATTTTCGAGTACTTCACTCTCATGTTTGGAATACTCTTTCGTTGCGGAAATTAAATTATTCACCGCATCCCATCTGGATTCAATTTGTGCAGCAATTTGTGCTTGGCCATTGGCGACTCTTTCCGCCAATGTAACGAATTTGTTGTACACGGCAACACCCCATACTATAAGGGCAAGACCAACAAATACGATAAAACCCAAAAATAATAAAATAATAGCTATTAGCATATGTTCCCCTCCATTAATGAATTTTTCCTTTATTAAAATAAGCGATATTACTATTATAATAGATTAAGGTTAATTTTGGGTTAATTTTTAAATTTAATAATAATAAAAATATTTCTCCCCAATTGTGACAAAAGTAGGAACTTTTGCCACGAAAGAGACTATTCAAAATGGAAATTAGTAACAAAACAATCAAACATTTTAGTGAACCGATTTTCTTACTTTAGAAATAGTGAAATATCTAGGTAAAATGTAGTATAATGGTAAAAGTTGACGATTTAAATGAAGGGGAAGGATCTTTTGGGAAAAATAACAACATTTAAAACGGAAAAAACATGTTTAATTACTGGTGCAGCAGGATTTATCGGGTACTTTCTAGCGAAAAAGTTATTGGATTTGAATTATCATATTATTGGTGTCGATAACATGAATGATTATTATGAGGTCGAATTAAAGCAAACCCGGCTTGATCAACTGACAATACACGGAAATTTTACATTTGTAAAGGCGGATATTTCGGATAAGGAAAAAATGATGGATATATTCTCTACTTATAAACCGAATATTGTGATCAATTTAGCTGCCCAAGCTGGTGTTCGTTATTCGATTGAACATCCTGATGTGTACATTGATAGTAATATTAATGGATTTTTTAATATATTAGAGGCTTGTCGTCATTTTCCTGTCGACCATTTAATTTATGCGTCATCCAGTTCAGTCTATGGGGCAAACAAAAAAGTACCGTTCGCAGAAGATGATTTTGTCGATCATCCAGTGTCACTTTATGCAGCGACAAAAAAGTCGAATGAGTTAATGGCACATACATATAGTCATCTATATCAAATTCCAGCGACAGGCCTGCGCTTTTTTACTGTATATGGACCTATGGGACGCCCGGACATGGCGTATTTTAGTTTCACAAATAGATTTTTTCAGAACGAACCGATTAGCATTTATAATAACGGTGATTTCGATAATGATCTATACAGAGATTTTACCTATATTAATGATATCGTTGCCGGGATTGAGCGGTTAATTGGTCATCCTCCTTCTGTCGAGGATGGTGTCCCACACAACGTGTTTAACATTGGTAACAACCAGCCAGAAAAATTAATGCATTTTATTGAATCGTTAGAGAAGGCGTTAAGTAATGCATTAGGTCGTTCAGTCGAATTTAAGAAAAAATTTGAGCCGATCAAGCCTGGAGATGTGCCAAGAACCTATGCATCGACTGAAGCGTTGTATGATGCTGTCGGCTTTAAACCAGAAACCCCGATTGAAGAAGGTTTACAGCATTTTGCTAATTGGTATGTGGAGTATTATGGAGTGAAATGAACCGCTGATAAATTTTGAATTTAAATAAGGAAGTGTTATACAAGTGAAAATCGCAGTAGCAGGTACGGGATATGTAGGTCTGGCGAATGCAGTATTGTTGGCACAGCATCATGATGTTGTTGCTTTAGATATTGATCAGGAAAAAGTAGATTTATTAAATGAGAAAAAATCACCTATAGTAGATAATGAGATTTCGGAATTTTTGGTGGGGAATTCTTTGCGATTGCAGGCGACGACTGATGCAGTAGAAGCATTTACAGATGCGGATTATGTTATCGTGTCTACTCCGACGAATTATGATCCGGATCAAAATTATTTTGACACGAGTACAGTTGAATCTGTCATAGCAAATGTGTTAAAGATAAATCCAAAGGCGACGATTGTTATTAAATCAACGATCCCAGTTGGATTTACGAAAGAAGTACGAGAAAAATTTGCTGTTGACAATATTATCTTTTCACCGGAATTTTTACGTGAAGGTAGAGCATTGTACGATAATCTGCATCCATCAAGAATTGTCGTTGGTGAACAGTCGGAACGAGCACAAATTTTCGCCGATTTGTTAGTGGAAGGTGCGCTAGATGAAGACATCCCTGTATTGTTGACGAACTCCACAGAAGCGGAAGCAATTAAATTATTCGCAAATACTTATTTGGCAATGCGTGTGTCATTTTTTAATGAATTGGATTCATATGCGGAAGTGAGAGGGCTCGATAGTAAGCAAATTATTGATGGTGTTGGACTGGACCCACGAATTGGTACCCACTACAACAATCCTTCATTCGGTTATGGGGGCTACTGTTTGCCTAAGGATACAAAACAGTTACTTGCAAACTATGAAGATGTACCAAATAACATTATGAAGGCGATAGTCGATGCGAACAGAACACGAAAAGATCATATTGCGGAAATGATTTTGGATCGGCAACCGAAAGTGGTTGGTATTTATCGTCTGACGATGAAAATGGATTCAGATAATTTCAGACAATCAGCGATTCAAGGGGTTATGAAGAGGATTAAAGCAAAAGGAATCGAAGTTGTACTTTATGAACCAGCATTGGATGAAGAAACATTTTATAATTCCCGTGTTGTTCGTGATTTTAATGAATTTAAAGATTTGTCGGATGTTATTGTCGCCAACAGAATGGTGGATGAATTACGTGATGTTGTTGATAAAGTATATACACGGGATGTGTTTGAGAGGGATTGATTTTTATTGGTTGTGAACATTGTTCAACAACCAATAAAGTTTCCTAGGGAAATATATAAATTCTAACATCCTTATCAGGATTAAAATAATCCCTGTGAATTAAATCTCTCCATCGTTTGAGTTTCATCCCTTTTTACGAAAAGTCTAACGCTGGATCCACAATCGTTTGAGTGAGTGCCCTTCTACATGGAAAACATGATGAGAAGGGCATTCAAACAACTTCACGTTGGAATTTCAACGGCAACTTCGTTAAAACCCGACGCAAGGGGTCTCTCACGTCGGAATCTCAACGGCAACTTAGTCAAAACCCGACGCAAGAGGTCTCTTACGTTGGAATTTCATCGCTATCATCAGCAAAACCCGACGCAAGGGGCTTATCACGTCGGAATCTCAACGGCAACTTCGTCAAAACCCGACGCAAGGGGTTCCTTACGTTGGAATTTCATCGCTATCATCAGCAAAACCCGACGCAAGAGGTCTCTTACGTTGGAATTTCAACGGCAACTTAGTCAAAACCCGACGCAAGAGGTCTCTTACGTTGGAATTTCAACGGAATCTTCAGCAAAAGCCGACGCAAGGGGTCTCTCACGTCGGAATCTCAACGGCAATTTTGTCAAAAGCCGACGCAAGGGGCTTATCACGTTGGAATTTCAACGGCAACTTCGTCAAAACCCAACGCAAGAGGTCTCTCCTGAGTGCCCTTCTACATGAAAAACACGATGAGAAGGGCATTCAAACGGCTCTAGAGTGCCCTTCTACATGAAAAATGCGATGAGAAGGAGATTCAAACAATCCCCTTTTACTTAATAGGACAAATTTGTGTTCAACTCACAGGGATTTTTTCTTTATAAAATGAAGTAGGGATCCGCTTTTATTTAAATTTCCCCTTTATTCAAATGTTTCTGTAGCTCCTTTATGACTAAGCTTGGGTGACTAATTTTCCCATCAATAGGGGTGCCGTAGCGTTTTTGTAAGGCGGCTACCATTAAGGAAAAAGGTTTACTTATATACCCATCAACGGGAGTTCCAAGGAATCTTTGCAGTGCCTTGATGACAAGTGAAGGATGACTGAAATATCCATCAACCGGTGTGCCAAAATATCGTTGCAATGCTTTAATTGTTTTTGGTCCCAAATAGCCGTCAACGACAAGGTTTTCTTCAGTTTTTGATTTGTCAGTTTTGTCACTTGCTTTTTTAAGATTGTAATATTTTGCAACAGCATCGGCTATCATCTTTCCTGCTTTATGGAGTGTTTTTTCATCACGTAATTTTTTAATATCAATTCGTGAATCCATAAATCCACCTTCAACTAGCACAGCGGGCATCGTCGTTTCCCTCGTAATGTGTAGATTAGCTGTTTTAATTCCCCTATCCCTTAGGCCATATGCTGCAACAACTGCTTTTTGTATTTTCTGGGCGATTGTTTTCCCGACTGTCGAAGTTTTATAATAATATGTTTCTACACCAGTATGATCACCCCATTTACTTTGGAATGCATTATGGTGAAATGAAATGTAGAAATCTGCATTTGCCTGATTGGCTTGATTCGTTCGTTCTCGGAGAGGAACGTCTCTTTCGCCAGATCTATCGTCTGTTCGATGGACAGAGATATGGTGATATTTTTCCATTTCTGTTTCAAAGGCTTTAGCCACTTCATTGTTAAATGACCACTCTCTTTCACCATCCGGTGTTCTTTTTCCTGGGGTATGAAGCCCATGTCCGGCATCACAATAAATTATCATCGTTAACCACGCCCTTTCGTTTGTTTAAAAACTTGGTTAGTAAAAACGGCAGCCCCCGTGACGAGTATCCCCTGAATGACTGCATCTGTATTGAATCCAAGCATAGAAGTAGTGACGGCTAAACCGATGACTAGCAGAATATATGGGATGAGCCAATTTTTAATCACTGGTGTCGTTTTGGCTATTTTTCCGATAATTAAAAGAACAGGTATGAGAATGAGGGCCTCATCCATTAAATAGTTAGACAACAAATCCATAAAATCACCTCTTTACTATTACTATATTTTTTCATAAAGACATGCTGCACGGCGTCTAAAATAAGAAAAATGACCATTTTACTTATACTATCGAAAATGTTTGGGTAAAAGTGGTAAAACTATTGAAAATACCGATGTTGTGGTGATTTATGAATAAAAGTTAACTCAAGAACTATATTTACAATGATGACAAATTCACCATCTCCCCTTTCGGAAAATACATCTACTGATGCAATTTCCACATCCAACAAGTTCGGGCAACTTGTCCACCTTGAAAAATTTTTTGCTTTGCGAATTTTATATCCGAACAATTTTTCGTAAAATAAATTTCAACACGAAAAAGATAATCTAATGACAGTAAATTTTCTTTACGTAGCATCGATTTGTAATCGGTTTTCCTTCTTAAAAATCGTGTAAAACTTGTTAGCTTGGAAAGGCTCTACACTTGCCAGATTAAAATAAATGGTATATAACGGTTGATATAACTTGTCACTTTTTTAAAAATGGGAATTTCTTATTGACAAGTTTTTATAATTAGTTGACTTCGAATACCATCTATTTCAAATTTTTTCAACTTAATCAACGAATGTTTTTACATAAAATAGGGGGAATTGAATTGAATCATCAACATACAGAGAAACAGCAAGTACAGTCAAGAGCCTTATGGGTAATGGCGATAATGATACTTGCTTTTAATTTACGCCCAGCAATTACTTCCGTCGGACCGCTATTAACTATGATTCGTGATGAAATTGGGCTGTCTAACTGGAGTGCTGGTTTGATTACGAGCTTGCCATTATTGGCATTTGCACTTACCTCTTTATTTGCACCACGGATTGGCCAACGATTTACGAATGTTGTTGCGGTTTTATTCGGTTTATTATTTTTAGTTGGTGGAATTATTGTTCGCTCCGTTCCCCTTACACTAACTTTGTTTGCTGGTACAGCTTTTGTAGGGATGGGAGTAGGGATTATGAATGTGTTACTTCCAGCAGTGATTAAAGAAAAGTTTCCAGATAAAACAGGGACGATGACAAGTGTTTATACGACATCGATGAAATTATTTGCCGCAACGGCGTCAGGATTATCAATTCCTTTAGCGCTCTCTCTCGGTCTAGGTTGGAAGTTGTCGTTAGGTGTTTGGGCAGTGATGGCTCTGATAGGAATAGCTATATGGGTTATGGTGATGAAACGTGAGAAGACTCATTTGCAAGAGCAAAAAAGTTTGGAAAACGAAAACAATAAACAGAAATCAAACACGGAAAAGGATGAAGATGCTCCCATCTCAGATGGGTTAACTGAAAATAAAGCAAAAGGAACTGAAGATCAATCATTAACAAAAAATCCGCAATCTGAAAAAAACATATGGAAATCACCTTTGGCATGGCAAGTCACTGTATTTATGGGGACGCAATCATTTATGTTTTATACTATCATTTCTTGGTTACCCTCAATGTTACAGGACCAAGGGTTTTCTGTGGGGGCGGCTGGTTGGATGTTGTCTTACGTTCAGTTTATTGGAATGCCTGCGACATTTTTAGCCCCCATTATAGCGGAACGACTGCGAAACCAATCGGGATTTATTATTGTTATCGGAGTGTTTATTACCTTTGCATTTTCTGGGATGTTGATAGGAGGCCCACAGTATGTAATCATTATTTGGGTGACCATTATTGGACTTGCCTTGGGGGCAACCATCAGTCTTTCGTTAGCACTACTCGGTATGAGGGCACGAACAGCCGTACATGCTGGGAAATTGTCGGGGATGGCTCAATCCATCGGCTATATGCTAGCAGCAGTTGGGCCAATTTTAATAGGGCTCTTATATGACCTATCCGGCACATGGAAAGGACCGTTTATTGCAGTACTTGTCGTATGTGTTATTATGACGATAAGTGGGTCAGGTGCGGGTAGAAATAAATATGTCCTTGATCATTAATCAATTCAAATGAATTTTTGATTTCCTGAAAATAAAAAGGGTATCCAAAGGGAGGTATTTTGTGCAAGATGCTAATGCTGATAAACAAGTGATTACACTGAGTGAGAGTATTCATTCGGAAAAAGATAAGGTAAATGAGCATTTTCATGAGGAAACTTATCAAATTTTATACGTGTTAGAGGATGAAGGCGAAATAAATATTAATGGCGAAAATTTTTCAATTAATCGTGATTATGTCGCCTTTATTAGACCTTTCGCAAAACACTCTATTTTGGCCCATACGAAGTTAGCGGTATTAGTATTGGAATTTCAACCGGAAATTCTTGATTCAACGATTCATCAAAAATTGTTAACCGAATATTTTCAACAATCTAGTTTAATTGAGGTTAACAATTTCGATGCGGTTGAAATACGTCAATTATTTAGGAAAATGTTGTACCAGCAAACGATCAAAGAAAATATTGAACGAATTGGAATGCAAGTATATTTATTAGAAATATTGTATTTACTAGCCCGGTCCCGTCATGAAGCGGTGATTATGGATGCAAACATGATGCGTGCGGAAAAATTAAAAAAATATATTGATCAAAATTATTTTAATGTGATGAATGCTACCGATTT
>DKGO01000163.1:0-265 GCA_002453315.1 Caryophanales bacterium UBA6768
AGAAAAATGTTTATAAAAATACGAATGCACGATGTCCAAATTGTAAAAAACGTCTCAAATTATACGGCGAAGGAGACGGACAAATGTTTACCTGTAGCTGTGGACACCGGGAAAAATTATCGACCTTTGAAAAACGCAAAAAAACACAAAACCATTCACGGGCATCAAAAAAATCTGTCCACCAGTTTATGAAAAAACAAGAGGAATTCACGAACAATCCTTTCGCGGATGCATTGAAAAATCTGAAAAAGTAAAACTGGAAGGA
>DKGO01000163.1:427-28760 GCA_002453315.1 Caryophanales bacterium UBA6768
TAAAACTGGAAGGACTAGTGTTACCCTCGTGGATGCATTGAAAAAGTAAAACTGGAAGGACTAGTGTTTCCCTCGAGGAAATGTTGAATAAATTGAGGATGTCAAATTCATCCCCAGGGGTCCAAAAACACGGACACGTTGAAAAATGGGAAAAGAGAAAAATCACGAATAGGTTAGCAATCGAATGGGAAATGATGAAGTCTATCCCTTTACCCAATTATAAACAATTATCAGTCAATACGATTAGAAAGTGGGTGCCGAACAGAAGATGGTCGCATTTAAAAAAGTAACAGAGGCCTCCTATTTAACAGTTGATAAAGCATGGAGTTACAGGGCAATATTACGTTATTTTTATGTGCAACACGAGCGGATGCGGGAATTTTTATTTCCAGAAGAAGTGTTGGATCACTTACACACACTGCCGGAGTTTGCTGATTACACAGAAGAACAGCTCCATCAAGATTTGGCACAACTTGAGGCCTGGAATAATCTAATTGCTCACCAAGAATTAAGCAAGGCAAAATCAATTGAAGAATTTAAGAAAAAGCGTTTTCGCTATCAATGCACTCCTTATACTGTAGAATTTGAACGGATGCTTGAGGAAATGGAAAAAAGCGGGGAAACATTCGGTGGCTCTTTAGAAAAAACTCAATTTGAAAGATTGTATCAAATGTTACATCAAATTGAAACCGTTATTCATCAATCGACATTGTCAAACCCGGCAGATAGTGCACAAATGTGGCATGACGTTTTTACTTATTACCGGACAATTAGAAAAAATACATCAGACTACATAGCTCATTTGAATAGTGAAGAAGCCCAGGAACGAATGCAAACAGAGGCATTTCTTGCATTTAAAGACCAGTTTACGACATACTTGCGTGATTTTATGATTGAGTTACAACAAACGTCATTAAAAATTCAGCAAATGATTAAATCAATTGATAAGCAAAAACTAAACGAATTCATCGACCAAATTGTCACCTATGAACAGGGAGCACCACGTTTTGAAGAAACACCAATAGAAAAAGAGCAACTGACTGAAGCCGAATTGGATAAATGGAAAAGTTTATCCATTTGGTTTCTTGGTAACGAACATGGTGAAAGTGAGCTAGAAATGCTACAAATTCGTACGAATGAACAAATCCGTCAAATTACCCGAGTCGTACAACGGTTAGGAGAACGTCATCATTACTTTCGCAGTCGAAAAAAGGATTATTTACATTTAGCCAATTGGTTTGATTCGTTCCAGCATGTAGATGAAGCTCACGAATTGTCGGCAGTTGTTTTCGGTGTACTCCATACTCGTCATCTGTTTAGTGACCATGTTCCGACAGAAAATATTTACACTTCCATTTGGGAGGAAAAACCGATGGCACATGAAACAAATCCACGGATTCGTCAATATCGAGAAAAAACCCGTCCCGGAGCCATCGTTAACAAACGGGAAGAAATAGAAGCGGTCAGGCAACAATTTTTACGAGAAAAACAAATCGAGCGGGAAACGATTGAAAAATACATGGAAGGTAATGAAATTCATTTGGAAAATCTTCCTACCGTTGAGCCGTATGTGAGAAAAATGCTACTCAGTTGGATCGGCAAAGCGATGATGCGAAAGGACCGAACATTTCAAACAGAACATGGACGAAAATTACGTATTACGATGATGTCGGATGAACGAACGATATTACGATCAACAGACGGCACGCTTCATTTACCAAAAGTGGTTTTTCAATTTTTAGATGATGAAAAAATCTCCTCGTAAATTTTGGGCGAAATAAACTGACCTTATTGGAGGCACTTCACAATGGAACAACAGCTTTTTGATGACAAAGCACAACAAGCACTAAGACTATTAATGGAAAACTTCTGGATTTTACGATTAGAAAATCCCGAATCATACCAACTCATCCGGGAACGGGAAAAGATGTTGAAACGATATGTCGATGAAAAGTTTGGATTCGATTTAATCGTTCATCAACATTTTATTAAATTAGAAAAAATTCCTGTTGAAACAAAAAAGTGGATGGGCATTCAAGCATTCCAAGAGCCACGGGATTATGCGATATTTTGTTGTGCTTTAGCATTTACCGAAAATCATGCTGTCGAAGAACAATTTTTGTTATCAAATATTTGTGAAGATATTAAAGATTTGTATCCTGGGGAACTTGCTCTTGATTGGACGAACTACAATCATCGTCGGTCTTTAGTCCGTGTCATCAAAATGATGGAAAAACTCTCACTCATCAAAACAGTCGAAGGAAAAATAGATCATTTCGCCATGGATGAGGAATTAGAAGTGTTGTATGAAACGACCATTTATGCACGCTACTTTATGCGCTCTTATCCGAAAGACTTATTTGAATATGAAAGTGTTGACCATATTTTACAGACAGAATGGGAGCGTCATGAAACAGATGAACGAAGGAAACGGGTATATCGTAAATTAATGATTTCCCCTGTTGTTTATCGGGAAAGTGAAGATGACTCAGATTTTGATTACATCCGTAAATACCGGAATCGATTGCGGGAAGATTTGGAAGAGCATACATTATTCCGTTTAGAAGTGTTTAAAAATGCAGCCCTACTCGTTTCAGAGGAACGGAAACAAGAGTTGACACTTTTTCCTAACCAACTAGCAATGGCTGATATTGTGCTCCACTTTTCTCATTATTTACGTGAACACCTAGATAAATTTATCCCTAATGAATTAGGGAATATTCGCCTAACTCGAGTCCTATTCGAACAGACAGTGAAAGAATTGTATGATTTATATGGCGAAGGATGGAGTAAACAATACCGAGAAGGATCGATCAAATCGACAACAAATGAACTCATCGAAATGCTCACAGATTGGGAAATGATGATCGTTGATAAGGAGACAGGTGAATATATGATTCGACCTTTACTAGGTCGTGCCTCGGGGATGTATCCAGAAAAATTTTTACGTGAATTGGAGGGGGATAAGGATGTCGAAACAACATAAATGGAAAATGAATCGTGCGGGATTATTTAATTTTTGGTATTACTCTGACGAAATTTTTGAATTTTCTGATGGTAAATTACTGTTACGGGGTAGTAATGGCTCAGGAAAATCTGTGACGATGCAAAGTATTTTACCAATATTACTCGATGGTCGGAAATCCCCCGACAGATTAGACCCCTTCGGTTCTCGTGCGAGGAAAATGGAAGATTATTTACTCGGAGAAAAAGAAATTGTCGATCGGGATGAACGGACAGGTTATTTATTTCTGGAATATAAACGTGAAGATACAAATCAGTATATAACGACAGGTATCGGTCTCCAAGCCCGCCGTTATAAAAATTTAAATAGTTGGTATTTCGTAATTACGGATAATCGCCGGATTGGTGAAAATTTATTTTTATATGAGCATGAATATGAAGCGGGTGAAAAGCAACAAATCCCTTTATCGAGAGTTCAATTAGAAAACCGTATTGGGGATGGTGGACAAGTAGTTCGGACTCAAGGAGACTATGCAAAACTTGTCAACAAACATATTTTTGGCTTCGAGGAAATGGAAGCATATGAAGATTTAATTAAACTTCTCATTCAATTACGAAGCCCGAAACTATCGAAAGATTTTCGTCCGACTGTTATTTATGAAATTTTAGAAGCAGCATTACCACCTTTAACTGATGAAGATTTACGTCACTTGTCAGATACGATTGAGCAAATGGATTTAACGAAGCAACAAATTGAACAACTTGATCGTGAAAAGGAAGCATTAGATGAAGTGGTGGCGAGATATGATACGTACAATCGTTATCGATTAGCAGAAACAGCTCGCCATTATCGAGAAGCTAAACGGAAATTTTCTAAAGAGGAAAAAATTTCAGCTCAAAAAGCGGAAGAAAAACTAATTGTAGAAAATAAAGTGGATTCGTTGAGCGAGCGTTTTGTCGAATTGGAACAGCTTGCTGATACGCTAGAGAAAAAACAAAAGCGATTAGAACAACATGAAGTGTGGGATTTAGAAGCGGAAAGAAGTGCAGAACAAGAACGACTGCAACAAATAAAGACAGATTTTTCACAAAAAGATCAAACGGTCACGGCAAAAGCAAACCAACAACTCACAATGAAAAATCGTGTTGATGAATTGAATGTTAAACTAGTTGAGTTGGATAGTGAAATGACTGATCAGTTAGACGATTTAACAAATGATGCGCTCGAAACGTCATTTGACCGGCATGAATTAAATGTGGAGGATTTTGAACGGAAAAAGCTGGTAGATTTTGATTTTACCGTTTGGAAAAAAGAAGCTGAACAGCATTATGATTTGTTAGATGCTGTCTCGGAAAAATTAAGGACGTTTCAACACCTAAAAGAGCAAATTGCTGTCGTAGAAAAACGCATCGCAGACAGTCAACAACAACTTGATCAGAAAAAGCATGAGGAAAGGGATTGGGAGGCAGTTTTTGAAAAAGATAAACAAGAGAAATTAACGGAAATTTATCATTGGGTGGAAGACCATCCCTTTTTAAATGTGCCGGAAACAGTGTTGCAACAGGCATCAAGGCTGTTGGGACAATTATATGAAACTCATTCATTTGAATCAGTTCGTACACCATTCGTTCAAGTGGCAAATGATTATGAGCGACATATTAACGAGTCGATTGCAACGAAACAAAGTGAACAGAAACAGTTACAAAATCAAGTGAAAGAACAGGAAGAACTTTTGGCAGAATGGCAGGCAAAAAAAGACCCTGAACCACCATTTCAACGAGAAGAAACGAAAGAAGCGCGTCGACAATTGACGGAAAAACAGCAAGCTCATATTTCTTTTTATGAAGCGGTTGAATTTTATGAACATGTTGATGAAGAGGTTCGTCGGCAAATTGAGGCGGCATTAATTGATGGTGGGATGTTAGATGCGCTCATTGTTGAAGGTGATGTCATCATGAAGCATGACCGAATTTTACAGCCAAAAGCCCATATGATGGCACATACTTTAGCAGATTATTTGCGACCAGATGTTGGTGAAGATGATTTGATTGCTGGCTCGACAGTCGATGAGGTGCTCCGGAGTATACTCGTCGATGCCGATGGAGAAAATTCAGAAACGACAATCGGTATTGATGGAACGTATAAAATTGGTTTACTTTCGGGTCACGCTGTCCCTGTCGAATCAGTTCGCTTTATCGGTAAAAATGCCCGTCAACGCTATCGTGAGGAACAAATTAAATTGATAACAGCTGAAATTGAACATCTAAGTAAAGAAGTTGGAGAAATTTTTGCCGAAATTGAAGGGCTACAAGAGAAAATTTCTGTCGCAAGGGATTCTTTAGAAGTTTTTCCAAATGATTTGGATTTACAAACATCCTTTGCGGAAATTGAGTCGTGTCGTTTCCAAATAGGACAGATAGAAAAACAATTGCTTTCAGATGATGGACAGCTTAATCACTTTTTAACAGATTTTCACCGAGTGAAACGCCAGTTAGATGATGAAACCCGAGGGTTAGCTGTTGAATTTTCATATGAAGCATATCAAAAGGCGAAACATATCCACCGTCGTTATGAGAAAGAAGTAGGGCAGTTAGAAAAAATTCATGTCACTTACCAACACGAAATGGCAAATAAACTACAAATGGTAGAAAGAGTTGACGAACTTGAAGAAGAAATTACTTTATTAAAAGGTGAAGTAAACCAGCTGACAGATCAAAAAACACGAACTGAAAATAACATCGCTGAAATTGAAAAACAACTAGTGACAGCTGAAATGGACGATATTCGCGAACAAATTCAAACGGTACAACGGGAAATTGGTGTAACGAATAAAGAGTTGTCAGCAATTCGGGATGAGTTGCCAGTGTTACGTGCCCAAGTAGGAATATTAGATAATGATATTACGAAACAAGAACAGCAATTAAAATTTTCACAAGTGTTAATCAATGCATGGCAAACATCATATATGGAAGAAATTAATTACGGATTTATTGAAGTGCCGGAAAAGTTAGATGAAGAATCGGCATTGACATGGATTATAAAAGAATATCGACCACTAATAAATGATGCAATGAAAATTGAAGATCAACTAAATAAAGTATATTTTGAACAACAAAGCAATTTAATGGAATACCGGATGACTGAACAACCAACTAGCATGCCTGAGGTAGCTGGGGTAGATTCGGATGATTGGTTAGAAGATCAACAAATATTATTACAAAATTGGCAGTCTAAAGCAACACGTCGAATTATCCAATTAGACATGCAAGGACAACGATTAAGCCCATATTACGTACAGCAAAAAGTTGAAGAAGATCGTGTGCGTCAGCAAACTTATTTAAATACACAAGACCGTCAGTTATACGAAGAAATTTTATTTTATTCGGTTGGAAACAAATTGAGGAGCCGTATTACCCGAGCAGAACAATGGACAAAAGAAATGGATAAGCTCATGAAAAAGAGTGATTCAACATCAGGTATTTCATTTTCGATTCAATGGAAACCACGTACAGCGGAAACAGAAGTTGAATTAGATACGAAAGATCTAGTCGATCTGTTAAGACGAGACCCACGATTATTAAAGGAAGAAGATTTAAATAAAGTAATGGAACATTTTCGGTCAAAAATTGACCGAGCGAAGGAACTTATTGAAGTTGAAGGCTCTGGTGACACATTATTGCAAGTGTTAAAAAATGTGCTCGATTATCGTTATTGGTTTTCCTTTATCTTGTCTTATCAGCGGGGCAGTGAAACAAAACGAGAATTAACAAACAACGCATTTCACAAATTTAGTGGCGGAGAAAAAGCGATGGCTATGTACATTCCTTTGTTTACTGCTTGTTATTCAAGGTATTTAGAAGCAGATGAAAAGGCTCCATACATTATCTCTTTAGATGAGGCATTTGCAGGGGTTGATGATGAAAATATTAGTTCCATGTTCCGTATTGTAGAGGAACTTGGATTTGATTACATGATGAATTCCCAAGTGCTATGGGGAGATTACTCAACGGTTTCATCCTTGGCGATTAGTGAACTCGTCCGTCCCAAAAATGCCGACTTCGTCACTGTCATACGGTATGAATGGGATGGACATGAGAGAAAGCTCGTAGATTTAAGTGATTTAGCGGTTGAAGCGGAAACGATTGAAGATGAAGGGCCTGAGCCTGTTGAAGATAAAGAAAAGGCATTAGGTAGGGACACAGCCTTGGAAGATGAAGAAGGGAAAGAGACAGTACCCGAATACAGTAATTTACAGGTGGAATTTGATTTATTGTCAGATAAATAAATAAGTGGCAATTGATTGATGCGGTTGTATAAAACCGGGTTGCAACGGCAGACCTACTCCAACGGGACTGTGTTGATCGCACATAAATCGGGAGTGACCGCTCATAAACGTTGATTTATCGCACATAAACGTTGCCCGACCGCACATAAACGTTGTCGGACTGCACATAAACCGAATTTACCGCACATAAACGTTGCCGGACCGCTCATAAACGCAACAGGACTGCACACAAACGTCAGCAAGTAATCGTATATTGCTCAAAATGAACAGCATTTAGAGTAACAATTGAATAAATAGGTGATTAAAATGAGTGAGCTATTAAAAAAAGCAACTGAATTTTTTAAAAGTGAACAGACATACGACAAGCTTTTTAATGCGTTTCGAAAAAAGTATGAGTCGCTAGGTCGTATTGGTGGGACTGTTTCCACAAATTCCTTTTCAGATAAAGAGTTAGAGACTATAGGAAAGTTTTTCGGACAACCTTCCGGGATTCTTCGGCAAAAACAATTAATTTCTTTAGCTGCTTTTGAAGAACAGCTCCAACGTACGAAATTTAGTTCCGTTGCTTTAAAAGAATTATTAGACAATTATTTTGGTGAAACGATTATTTCTAAAAAAGAACAGCTACTCCAGAAAGAAGAAAATCGACGAAATTTTTTTCATCAATTAATGGAACAATATCCGTCGATCAAATTTTGGTTGGAATTTTGCTTGGAAAATAGTAAATCATCCCGTTGGGTTATTCAATTGGCTGATAATGACAAAGGGCAATTTACCACTTACGTTAAAATTTTACACGATGCATTGAATGATTTTCCTGACTCAGTGGAACGGTTGCCGTTATTTAGCCAACGGATCACGGCAGACCCTCATGCCTTCGATTTAAACACTGATTTAGGTCGATTGCTCATTCATTTACTATCGGTACATCAAGGGGATGAGGAAGTCCCGACGATGACAGAGGAAATTAACTTTCTCCTCCAACAATACGGAATTTACCGTGATGATTTATTAAATTTTGTCACATGTGCTAACTTATTAGCGGAAACGAATAAAGGAGATCATCCCGTTTGGACTTCTGCTGCCCAAACGAATACCGTTCAAATTGTGCCCCTACGGGAATTGTTAAAGGTGACGACTGTTTGGCCATCAACTGGCAATACTGTTTGGATTGTTGAAAATTCAGGTGTTTGTGCAACATTACTTGATGCAAATCCTGCTGTTCCAATCATTTGCACTAACGGTCAGTTCACCCTTGCAACGTGGATGCTAATCGATAAACTGGTAAATGGTGGAGCACAAATTTTCTATGCGGGCGATTTTGATCCGGAAGGGCTTGGCATAGCTGATCGGCTATTAGAACGTTGTGGCAACAGTGCTACGCTTTGGCACATGGATATCACATCCTACCGGAAAACGGGACCAACGAAATCATTAACCGTTGAACGTTTGGAAAAACTAAATCGTCTAAACCATCCTCAATTGGTGGCGGTTGCTGTAGAAATGCGTGCCACAAAAAAGGCGGGATATCAAGAAGCATTAATGGATGAGATGGTTACCGACATCATCCAACACCGGGGTGATTTCATTTGATCATTAACATCCAATCAATTTTTATCGACAGCATATGGGGTGATTTTTTGCAAAAAATAATTGATATTCAAAATGTGTCTTGGCGAAGACAGGGTAAAGAAATTTTACATGACATGAGTTGGTGTGTTCAGGAAGGGGAACATTGGGCCGTACTGGGCTTAAATGGTGCTGGGAAAACGACTCTTCTCAACATGGTCAACGGATATATTTGGCCGACGACAGGGACTGTTTCTGTTTTAGGTAACCAATTTGGGAAAACGGACATTCATGAAATGCGTAAATCAATTGGTTGGGTCAGTTCATCGCTTGGTGAACGTGTAAATGGTCGGCACCTAGCTGAGGATATCGTTGTCAGCGGGAAGTTTGCTGCTGTTGGACTTGTGTTTGCGGATCCAACTGAGGATGATTTTGTGCGGGCTCGAGGGTTGATGGCTTCATTAGGTGCAGAGTATTTGGTTGGTCATCCTTATGAAAAATGTTCCCATGGCGAAAAGCAACGAATTTTAATTGCCCGGGGTTTGATGGCAAACCCACGATTGCTTATTTTAGATGAACCGACGAATGGATTAGACTTCGTTGCGCGGGAGGAATTGTTGGTGGCCATTGAAAATTTGGCGAAGCAAGATGATGCCCCAACGATTATTTTTGTGACCCATCATATTGAAGAAGTGCTACCCACTTTTTCCCATACGTTGTTGTTGAAAGATGGGACAGTGTTTACCCAAGGGAAGCGGCACGATGTATTAACGAGTAATCACTTAACGAATTTATATGGTAAAAATATTCACGTGGAGTGGCGTAATGGCCGTGCCTGGATGTCGTTAAATTCATAACCTAATATGAAGCAGTTTAAAATTTTATCAATGAAAATTTCAAACTAAACCTTTTTAGTTGATAACGATTCTCATTATTGATTATAATATAAAGAGATGGAGGGATTTTCATGGGGAAAATTTTAATGGTTTACGCTAGCTTATCTGGAAATACAGAAATGGTGACAGATATCATTGAAGATAATCTCCAGCAATTAGGCCATGAAGTTGAAGTAAAATCATTTGATTTTGATGTCATAGAAATGGATGAAATCGCCAATTATGATGCTGTCCTCGTTGGTACTTATACGTGGGATGATGGTGAACTCCCTTACGAGGCGGAAGACTTTTATATCGACTTAGAGGACGTCAATATAGATGGGAAAATTTTTGGAGCATATGGTTCCGCAGATTCATTTTATGATACATTCGGTCTGGCCATCGATTTAATGGCAGATCGGGCGAGGAATCTTGGGGCAAATGTGCTCGAGGAGCGGTTGAAAGTAGACTTAACACCAGATGGTGATGATGAGGTGCGTTGCGCAAATTACGCAAAAAAAATTTCACAAATGATTGAAGAAAAAAATAAAGTTTCAGCATAATGTTGTGTCAAATTTCCCCTAGGACAGTTTGTCTTCTAGGGTTTTTTTAATTGCTTAATCAATTGATTTTGTTCCGCTTTCCTTCTATACTTTTGGCAAATGACAGATGGACGGGGGAATAAAAATATGGTAAATCCATTGAAAAAATCAGCGCAAAAAGTGCAAGATTTATTACTGGAAAAAGGCTTCGAAAATCAAGTTGTCGAGCTACCAAGTAGTACAAGAACTGCCCAAGAAGCAGCAGATGCTATCGGGTGTAACATTGCTCAAATAGGAAAATCAATCGTTTTTCGTTTTGTAGATTCTGGTAGGCCGTTACTTGTCGTTGCAAGTGGAGTCAATCGAATTGACGATAAGCGGTTGGGTGGCGAATTAGGAGAAAAATTAGGAAAGGCAGATGCCAATTTCGTTCGCGAGTCTACCGGCTTTGCCATTGGTGGTGTCCCTCCCATCGGGCATGCGAATCCAGTGCAAGTCATTATCGACGAAGACTTATTTAAGTACGATGAAATTTGGGTTGCGGCCGGTCATGCGATGGCAGTATTTCCGTTAACACCCGATGAACTTGTTAACCTCACAGCCGGCGAGGTCATGACAGTTAAATAAAGTAAGCGGTGCGCGCCGGGAAATCCGGCGCTTATTTGAGTAAATAATAGACGGGAAAATTTAAATTTGCTCTGCGCATGCGAGAATCATGAATAAAAACGGAAATCTAAGACGCGCTCCCTCCGCGCATGCGAGAATCATGAATAAAAACGGAAATGTGGGACGCGCTCCCTCCGCGCATGCGAGAATCATGAATGAAAACGGAAATGTGGGACGCGCTCCCTCCGCGCGTGCTAGAATCATGAATGAAAATGGAAATCTAGGACGCGCTCCCTCCGCGCGTGCTAGAATCATGAATGAAAATGGAAATCTAAGACGCGCTCCCCCCGCGCATGCGAGAATCATGAATAAAAACGGAAATCTAATACGCGCTCCCTCCGCGCGTGCTAGAATCATGAATGAAAATGGAAATCTAAGACGCGCTCCCTCCGCGCGTGCTAGATTCGCGAATAAAAACGGAAATCTAAGACGCGCTCCCTCCGCGCGTGCTAGAATCACGAATGAAAACGGAAATGTGGGACGCGCCCCCTCCGCGCATGCAAGAATCATGAATAAAAACAGAAATCTAAGACGCGCTCCCTCCGCGCGTGCTCGAATCATGAATAAAAACAGAAATCTAAGACGCGCTCCCTCCGCGCGTGCTAGAATCACGAATAAAAACAGAATCCCAAGACGCGCTTTCTTAAATAATTAATCAAACTGATAATAAGTTAATTGGCTCTTACTTACCAATTTCATATACTTCTTTAATATTCTTCTAACACTGTTGCGTGGCAGTTCCCCCCCAGACCATTCAAAAATCCGACTCACTGTCACCTTCTCATCTGGAAACAACAAACTATATTCCACGACATGACGCATCACGACTGAATTAATACCTTCAGCACTACCGCAATGAGAGCAGACGGACCGCTTATACCCAATCAATTTCATCCCCCCGTCACACCGGAAACAAACGAGTCCTTTTCTCATAGAATCAAATTCATATTCAGGTAATCGAACAAATCGGCTCTCATCCATATGCCTGTCCAATAAAATTTTCGCAAACTTAACGTGCCTTTGCCCTAAACGGGTTCGACTTCTAGAATTGTTCAATGATTGGATAAATCGACGTAATTGCGGTCGATAGATAACCGGAAGCTTCATCGGAGCATTCTATAAGAAAAATTCATCATGTACAAATACGACATACGACCGCACAGGGGCATCCATACGAAAATCCCGCATCAGTCGTTCTAACAAATAATGCGATCGTTCCAATTGCAACAATGGATTTCGTATTTCGGACTTTGTCGCACCAGAAAACCACTTATCATTCTTAAGATAAAAGTCGCCTTCATAATTTTTCACTTCAATTAAATAAACTGTTTCAGGGAAAATGAGTAAACAATCAATTTGGAAGGTTGTTCCATTTGCAGTGAGGAGTAAATCAAACAAAATGATGCAATCTGAGGATAATCGCTGTTTCAGTATTTGGTAAAATTTCCTCTCCCCCAAATACCCTTTCGTTGCATTGTCATATGCACGAGAAAAATCATTTGACAACAGCATCCTCCTTCGCAAGTAACGCAACAATTGCAGTTCCGACGAAGGTAAAGGTTGCTTATATAATTGTAATCCCATTTATTCCCTCCTTTTTGTCTATTATACAACAAAAATTCCCGAAACAGGTTAAAAACCCCCAAAGACTATGTTGTCCCACTTCTACACCCCCTTTCAAACTACACAACTCTCCCCTCCGAAATTCCACATCTTCGCCACAAATCCCCCAATTCCCCACACGAAAAGTGATTTACATCACTTATCACCCTATCCAAAAATATTATCATTTAAAATACATACAAAAAACATCATAGATAGGGGATACATCATTGGATTACGTCAAACCAACAACCGTCGTACAAGAAATCGCCACAGCTGGAAAAAATAAAGCACAGCTAACCGTCGCAGAAATTCTCATTAAGGCTATTCTCTCAGGTGCTTTTTTAGGCTATGCCACAACACTAGCTTTTACCGGTGCCACCCAAACCGGTTTTGATATTGTCGGAGCCATTATTTTCCCGACAGGGTTCGTCATGATTTTATTACTGAATCTCGAGCTCGTCACGGGCTCTTTTGCTATCATCCCAATCGCAGTATTACGTAAAAAAACGAACATATCATTAATGCTTCGTAATTTCTTCTGGGCATTTCTTGGCAATTTAATCGGTAGCCTTTTCTATGCAGGTTTATTCGTCATTTATGTCACCCAATTTGGCAACGCCGACATTACTGACTCACTTATTGCTCAAAAAATTATTGCTGTTGCAGAAAGTAAAACAATCGTATATCAAGCGATTGGATCAGATGGATTGGTCGTCTTATTCGTCAAAGCACTTCTTTGCAACTGGATGGTCACACTCGGGGCCGTCATGGCCTTTACATCCAAATCAACCGTTGGAAAAATTGCTGCCATGTGGATTCCCGTCTTCATATTTTTCGCACAAGGATTCGAACACGCTGTCGTCAACATGTTTGCGATACCAGCTGGTATGATGCTCGGAGCCAACATCACGATGGCTGACTGGTGGCTCTGGAATCAAATTCCCGTCACCATCGGTAATTTCTTGGCTGGATTTCTATTCACTGCCCTAGCCTTACATTACGTAACAAAAAATGACCTACCAGCCCATCATGCAAAAATAAAAAAAGTGAGTTAACTATATGTGGGTGGACGATGAACGAGGGGGTCCACCCATCCCCATTACATCTGCAAATGAATTGCACACTCCATTCGCTCCTGTTATGCTCAAATAAATATCACATCCAAAGGAGCACTACCCATTGAACGAACCTTTAAAAAATAAATTAACTAACTTGCTACTTATCCTTATCATTACGATTATTTGGGGCTTAGCATGGGTATATATGAAATTAATTTTACAATATATGAGCCCCTTCACATTTACCGCAATCCGATTTTTCATCGGTGCTATCGTTCTCTTAATCGTCGTCATAATTTTTAAACAAGGTATTCCGAAAAAAGCACAATGGCTATCACTCGCCATCATCGGCCTGTTCCAAACTGCCATCGTATTTTGTCTTGTCATGTATTCATTACAATTTATCGAAGCGGGCAAATCATCCGTCCTTTTATTTTCGATGCCTATTTGGAGTGCCATTCTCGCAGTCAAATTTCTCGGTGAAAAGATTTCCCCGTTAAAATTGCTCGGACTCATCATCGGGCTCGTTGGATTATTAACCATTATCGGTTGGGATATTTGGACAAATCAAAGCCAAGAGATTATCATCGGTGAAATATTAATTACTTTAGCCGCCATTTCTTGGTCAATTTCAAATGTCTATTATCGTCTCAAACTCCAAAGCATTCCCCCAACTCAAATGACAGCTTTTCAAATGTTGTTTGGAACAATCGCCATCATCTTTGTGGCAGTCATTAAAGAATGGGGAGAACCAATCATCATCAATGGGGAGAGTATATTTTACATTCTGTTCACCGGGGTACTAGCATCTGCTGTCGCCTACACACTTTGGTTTATCGTCCTAACTAAAATTGATGTCGCCACAGCAACAATTTCAACGATGCTCGTACCTGTTTTCGGCTTAACATTTAGCAGTCTCATCATCGATGAAAAAATGAACCCTTCCGTTATCATTGGGTCATTATTAATCATTTCGGGGATCATTATTGCTCAATTATCCAATCGAAAAAACAGATAAAATAACTAGGGTAATTTGATAAATCCCAGCCTATTCACTAAAAAGTCACAAAAATAGGACAAAAGTGATAAAAAATATTAAACAATAAAAAAATCCCGCCGATATTATAAATAGGCCACAAGGATGTGACCTAAAAAATACAAGGAGGTAGATTGATTATGATTATCAATCACAACATTTCGGCGATTAACACACATCGTCAAATGGGAGCAAACAATAATGCGGTTTCGAAATCATTGGAGAAACTTTCTTCAGGATTTCAAATTAACCGGGCAGGAGATGATGCAGCAGGGCTAGCCATATCCGAGAAAATGCGTGCACAAATTCGTGGGCTTGACATGGCTCAGAAAAACGCACAAGACGGAATCAGCCTCATTCAAACAGCAGAAGGAGCACTACAAGAAACACATTCTATCTTACAAAGAATGCGTGAATTAGCTGTTCAATCAGCGAGTGATACAAACGAATCAGAAGTTGACCGTGCGGCAATGCAGGCAGAGTTGGAACAATTAGTAGCAGAGATTAATCAAACTGCTGAACGAACTGAATTCAACACCCAAAGATTAATTGATGGTAGTTTCAATAACAAAGTATTCCATATTGGTGCGAACCAAGGACAAAACATTAACGTAAATATTGCGGGAATGGATGCTAATGGTATTGGCTTAAATGCGTCATTTACAGTTGAAGTACCTACGGAATTTGAACGTTTCAGCGAAATATCAGGTGTTTCCCATGGGGATGTTGACGGATTACAACAATTACCTAGTGGAATTACTAGTGGAACATTTGATGTTCTCGAAGATGACGGTGTTATCGTTGCAATAAAAGCAGGCGACGGAGAGTACTATGCTATAGAGGAAATTGAATTATCAAATAGTGGTGGTAGTTTAGTAATTGATGGAACCTCTGGTGCTAACCCATTTGAATTTGATTTAGATGAAACCATCACAAAAACGCAATTCTATGATGGAAAACATACAATTACAGTGAGTAGCGGAAGTGCCACATCGGGGACGGCTATTAGTGGGCTTGATGTAACTAATCTTACAACAAGTGGAAACTACGACTTCAATATTCTATATGAAAGAGATGAAAATGGGGACCCAACTGCTGTCGCCATTGAAGCATCCGATGGCAACTTTTATGGGTTAGGTGATGTAACTATTGATTCAAATGGTGTTGTAACAGCTAATGGTGATGCATTTGAATACGATGCGAATGCGCTATTAATGAGTGAGGAAAATATTAATGGGGTTGATATTTCGGAACGTGCACATGCAGATGCATCAATTAAAATTATTAATGATGCAATTAATGTTGTTTCAACACAACGTGCGGAATTAGGAGCCATCCAAAACCGTCTAGAGCATACAATCAACAATTTAGGTGCATCAAGTGAGAACTTAACAGCTGCAGAATCACGTATTAGAGACGTTGATATGGCGAAGGAGATGATGGCGTTCACGAAGAACAGCATCTTAACTCAAGCAGCACAGGCAATGTTAGCTCAAGCAAATCAGGTTCCACAGGGAGTCTTACAACTTCTAGGATAATGATTTGACCGGGCGTCTAACTTAGTAATAGGTTAGAGCGATAACTGGGTGAATTGCTGGGATATCCTAAAGCATTTTGTACTACAACGCAACTGGAAACAGTCAACGTGATAGTTTGAAAAACAAAATGATGTGACAATGGACAATCAGCAGCCCAGCACCTGTAGGGAAACCTTGGTGAAGGTTCAACGACTAGAATGCACTGCCTAAAGCATATGCCATGGCAATGAGATTCGTAGGGTGATAAACTATCATTCGAAGCGCCCAGCCCCTAACAAATTTAGGGTGAAGATATAGTCTATTCTATCGTCGAAAGACATAGTGGCTAAGCAAGCCAACCAAGTACCACAAGGTGTTTTACAGTTATTACGTTAATAACAACGATGAGAGGAACCCTAGCAAAAATGTTAGGGTTCTTTTTTTGATGTTCTTTATAATAATAGACTTTGTCCTATTTAATAATAACCTTGATTTTCCTAAATTAACATCCGATAATATAAATAGGAGAGACTTACTAGTTCAGTAGGAGGAGGCCATAAAATGTTATTAAAATTTGAAAATGGGGAAATTACGTTACCCCGTAATCATACTGCGTATAATATGGTAGTTGAAAAAGTGAATGATATTATTTCGAGGGAAAATATGATTTTTTCACATCTCACAATTGATGATATTGATATTTATGAAAATCATGAAAATTATATATTAGATAGAATGAATGAAATCATGAAAATTGAAATCGTTGCCAAGTCCGTCAATGAAATGATTTGGGAGACAATGGAGTCAGTGAATAATTATTTAGAAAGAGCTATACCCGAATTAGAAAAGCTAAGTATGGATAGTTTTGAAGGATTCAAGAAAGGTACTTGGCAGGGAATTAAACAACTTGCGGATGGAATACAATGGATGTTACAATTTGGAGAATTTGTCAGACGCTCAAAGAAACACCCATACAACTGGGATGAAATTAAAAGGGTTTTTAAAGAATGCGAAAGGTTATCTCCCGAATTGTTAGAAGCAGTAGAAACAAATGATCAAGTATTAATAACCGATTTAATCAGTTATGAAATTGTTCCTACATTCGAGGGATTAAAAATGCAAATAGAGAAATCATTAGAAAATAAGGAGCACCCTGACAATGTTAATTGATAATACGCTTTTTTTACGAGAGAGATATCCTACTATTCGTCAATACTTTTTAGAAAATAAGGATGCTTTAAATTTAAATTTGTACAAAATAGTGAATTCAAAAAGTGGTGAGAAAACATTACAATTTCAAAAGGATGATGATTCCCGTCCGTTAATGATACATAGTTTATATGCCCCTATCAAGGAGGCCGAAAAATTAATGGCCATTAATGGAGAAAAAATCCGGGAAAATAGCCATGTGTTTTTCTATGGAGTAGGGTTAGGATATCATATTGAAATTTTTACGAATAAATATCCTTCACATACTTATTCAATTTATGAACCGATACCTGAAGTATTCATGAGAATGATGGAAAATAGCGATCTTAAAAAAATTATGACAAAAATGCTACACAGACTTTATATAGACCAACATAATAAGGAAGACAACACATATATCAATGAATTAAAAACAACAAACAGAGAAATTGTTTTTATAACTTTGCCCAGTTATGAAAATGTAGTCAAGGAGAAGTATGAAAACTTCTTTGGTAAAACTAAAGAAACAGTAAAAAATAGACGGACTAATCTACATACTAACTATAGTTTCCAAAATCGTTGGGTAATCAATAGCATTAAAAACTTTAAATATGTATTATCAACTCCAAATATTCTGAAGGATATTGATAAAACAGTTTTCCAAAACAAACCAGCAATAATTGTTTCAGCGGGACCATCACTTTCAGAGGATATAGAACACATCCGCTATATAAAGGATAATAATTTGGCATATATTTTTTCCGTTGGTTCTGCAATAAATAGTTTAATAGAGTATAATGTTTATCCTGATGCAATGTTTACCTATGATCCCAAACAAAGAAACCAAAAGGTTTTTGAGAAAATATATAATAGAGGTATTGATACAATTCCAATGGTGTTTGGTTCAAGTGTCGGTTTTGAAACCATCGAAAGATTTAAGGGCCCTAAGATCCATTTTATAACTTCACAGGATAGTACCTCGTTATATTTTTTAAATGAGCATCTCAATTTGGATTTCGATATAATTTCCGATTCTCCGTCAATAGCCGTAATGGCTCTTCAAATTGCCATCAGGCTGGGTTGTAGTCCAGTTATATTTGCTGGACAAAATTTAGGCTATTTAGATGGAATGAGATTCGCAAAAGGAATAGACTATGCGCATAAGCCCATGAAAATAGATGATGCAACCCTTGAGAATTCAATAATAACTACGGATGTATTTGGTGGTAAAATTAAAACAAGTGATAGCTTTAATAATATGAGGGAATCAATTGAAAAATATATCAGTGAATACAAGGAGGGGCAATATATAAATACTACTAAGGGTGGTGCAGAAATTAAAGGTGCAAGGTTCCTCCCAATTGAAAGGGTCATAAATCAATATCTAACAGTACCTTTAAAAAAGAATAATTGGTGGGAATCCCAAAATAGTCTAGGGACCATTCCTATGTCAAAAAATATTAACTTATTGGTGGAGAATTGTGAGGAATTATTAGAGTACTCTAGCCAACTGAATAGGATATTAATGGGTATAAAAAATGGTCTACAATTAAAGAATGAAGAAAAAATTATTATTCAATTGCAAAATTTCAATAAAGTTTATAATAGAATTAATAAAAATGAATATTATAAATACTTTTTATCACTTTTTATGAGAATAGAGGCGGGTTATCTATCTAATGAGGTTAAAAGAATAAATAAGGAGAAAAATATAATTGAAAAAGGGAACCAAATCATTTTACCTCTTTCAAGCTATATAATTCTTCTAAAGGATAACAGTCCCCGATTACTTAAGTTAATATGTGATAACTTGTAGAAAATTGGTAGGTGGAATTTTGAATATATTACATGTAGCTAGCTTTAATGGGAATATTGGAGATAATGCAAATCATAACGGGCTAAGAGCAAATATTCGAAAGATATTGGGCGAGGGGATATTATTCACAGAAATTGAAATGAGGGAATTCTATCAATCTTGGAACAATAGGGATTTTAATAGTAGTAATTTTATAAATTTATGTAATAAAAACGATTTAGTTATTATTGGGGGTGGTAATTTTTTTGAATTAAAATGGAATTATTCATCTACAGGGACAACAGTTAATTTAAGTAAAACAACCCTTGAAAAAATTAAAACACCAATCTTGTTTTTTGGTTTGGGTTGTGACATAAATAAAGGGGTTAATTCGGAAAATGTTCAAAAATTTGATTGTTTTTTAAATTATATAACCAATTCCAATCAATTTATGGTAACTATTAGAAATGATGGGTCTTATGAAACGTTGGAAAATCTATATGGATATAAATATTTAAATAGGGTCCAAAAGGTTGCAGACGGGGCTTTTTCATTTAAACCTAAGGAATTAAGTATAAATTTAATGGATAGTGACAGGCGCATTATGGGGATTAATGTTGTTTGTGATATGAAGCATATAAGATTCAATAAAAATTTATCTTATAGGGATTTTATTAATGGATTATCAGACGTATTAAATCGTTTTTTAAAAAAACATAATAATTATGATTTAATGTTTTTCCCTCACATATATAGTGATGTCGAGGCAATTAGTGATGTTGTAAAAATGATGAATGATAGATTTAGAAGATCTAGAATAACAATCGCTCCTTACCTTAGTGGTGAAAATTCAGAGAATATTATATTTGGTTTATATAAAAAATGTGATTTAATCCTTGGTATGAGATTTCATAGTAATATATGCGGAATTGCACAAAATATACCAACAATTGGTTTAAGTTCCTACAATAAAATAATTGATTTATATGGGGAATTAAATTTAAATGACAGGGTTGTTAATGTTAATGAAATGGGATTTGAGAGGAATCTCTCCAAAAAGATATATAATACCCTTGATAATTTGACTAAAATTCGGGACACTTATAAATATGTTAATTTGGTAATAGATAATATTAATAAAAGTTTTCTTAAAAAATTGGACAATTGGATCAAGGGTAACAATCACTTAAAAAATAGAAAGGATTATAATTTATGAAACCAAAAATTATTGCAGAGATTGGTTGTAACCATAAAGGGAATTTAAATATCGCAAAAGAAATGATTAAAATTGCTGCTATTTACTGTAAGGTTGATGTTGTCAAATTTCAAACTAGAAATAACCGAGAATTACTATCTGAGAAGGAATACAATGCCCCTCATCCCAATCCTGTTAATTCATATGGGAAAACATATGGATTACATCGTGAGGCTTTAGAATTTACCCCCAAACAACATAAGGAACTAAAGGATTTTTGTGATTTGTACAATGTTGAATATAGCACATCGGTATGGGATTTATCCTCAGCTAAAGAAATAGCTATACTGAATCCCAAAATGATTAAAATTCCTTCGGCAATGAATAATCACTTCGAGATGCTAGACTGGTTATGTGAAAATTATGTTGGTGAATTACATGTTTCTACTGGTATGTCAAATTATGATGAAATAGATGATATAGTTTCATTCTTTGTTAACAAAAGAAGAGAAAGTGATTTAGTTTTATATAATTGTACATCAGGTTATCCAGTACCTTATAGGGATGTTGCATTATTGGAGATTACAAGATTGACAAACAAATATGGGAATAAAGTGAAGGCGATAGGTTTTTCTGGACACCATCTTGGAAATGCAATTGATATCGCAGCCTACACACTGGGTGCAACCTGGATTGAGCGTCACTATACCTTAGATAGAACATGGAAAGGGACGGATCATTCTGCTTCATTAGAACCCCATGATATGAAATTGTTAGTGGAAAATTTAAAAAATACCTGTGAAGCACTTTCTTTTAAGAAAAAGGAAATATTGGATATAGAAAATGTACAACGTAAAAAACTAAAATTCAAAGGATAGATAATATGGATAAACCAAAAAAGATAGTTGCTTTTATTCCCGTGAGGGGAGGGAGTAAGTCCATTCCCCACAAAAATATAAAACACATTGCAGGGCAACCCCTTGTATATTGGGTTATTGATGCTGCAGTGAATTGCAAATATATTGATAAAGTATATGTAAGTACCGACAGTGCCCGAATTAAACATTGTGTGTCTAATTATCATAAGTCTAATTCGTATAAGATTGAGTGCATAGATAGGAATCCACAAACTGCAACCGATGATGCAACAACAGAAATGGCCATGTTGGAGTTTGCAGAGAATTTCCATTTTACAAATATTATCCTTATCCAGGCTACTAGCCCATTACTTACATCGGAAAACCTTAGTGAGGCAATTGAAAAGTATAAATTAGGTGATTTTGACAGTCTACTTTCTGTTGTAAAACAAAAACGATTTATCTGGGATATCAATAAAAATAATTATACAGTTAAACCCTTAAATTATACTGTCAATTCTAGGCCTCCTCGACAGGAGCAATCAGGGTATCTAGTAGAAAATGGCGCTTTCTATATAACTAAAAAGGAATTTCTCATAAATTCGAAGTTAAGACTATCTGGTAAAATTGGTAGTTACGAAATGCCTGAAGAAACATATCATGAGATTGATGAACCCACCGATTGGATAATTGTAGAGGGACTATTATTGAATAGTATCAAATATAGAAGGAATGGTATTACATTAGATTTTTCAAATATAAAATTATTTGCTATGGATTGTGACGGTGTATTAACTGATGCAGGTATGTATTATACTGAATACGGAGATGAAATTAAAAAGTTCAATACTAAAGATGGTATGGGAATAAAACTATTGCATGAAAATAGTATTCAAACCGCAATAATTACGGGTGAAAATACAAAAATAGTTAAAAGTCGAGCAAATAAAATGGGAATAATGGATGTTTACCAGGGTATCAATAATAAAGTGTCTGTAATGGAGGAATTATTACAAAAATATAATCTGGATTATAGTGAGGTAGCATATATGGGTGATGATATTAATGATATTGAATTGCTTAGGAAAGTGGGGTATAGTTTTTCTGTAGAAAATGCAACTGATAGTGTGAAGGCAATTGTCGATTATGTATCCCGCGCTAAAGGTGGGCAAGGGGCAGTTCGTGAGGTAGTTGAATTAATCCTTCTCAAATCCAATTATGAAGGTCGGGTGAAGGACGATGAATTTTGAACCATTTATCATTCGCAACAATGGTCAGATATTGGATGCATTACAGAAGATAGATGAAAATAATAAAGGTTTTTTAATAGTTATAAATGAAAATATGAGTGTGGTAGGAACGTTGACAGACGGCGATATTAGAAGGGCATTTATAGACAAATATTCCGCAAATGATTCCATCAAGAATATATTTAAAAAGGATTTTATCTTTATAAAAGAAAATGATAAGTTTGAAAATGTAATTAATATTTTTAAATCCCCCAAAATAAACTTTTTACCTGTTATCTGTGATAATTATCAACTTGTAAATTTAATTACAAAAAAACAATTTCATACTGCCTTAATTGAAGATATTAATTTTTCACTAAGATATAACTTCTTTGATTTAGATGAATTAACGATAGACCATGAAATTTATAACCGGCCATGGGGTTTTTATAAAACAACTTTTCTGAATCCCTATGCAAGGGCAAAAATAATTACTGTTTATCCGAACGAGGAAATAAGTTTACAAGAACATAAAAAAAGGGAGGAACATTGGGTAGTAATTTCTGGACATGGGATAGTCATTATAGGGGAAAGTGAAAAAAATATACAACCTGGTAATTATATTTATATTCCTAAGGGGTGCAAGCATAAAATAAGTAATACTAATCCTAAAAAATCTCTAATGATTTCAGAGGTACAGCTGGGTGAGGAGTTCAGTGAAGATGATATTATTAGATATGAAGATAAATACGGAAGAAACTAGTTTGGGGCACCCCGTTGTTTATGGTGGTTTAATGGTCTAGAATCATTAATTGTCAAATATGTCCTATAATTAAGGATTAGAAGTTTCAAAAAACCCCCAAATTATATTTAATAAAAAGTTACCGTAGAATGGTAATGTTGTTACTTCGCAATTATATAGAGATAATAGGATGGTTTGCTATTTCTTATATGACTTTACAACATTATTTTCAGGAAATACCAGTAACATTTTTAGGAATTATTTATGGTAGTTTCAGAACGATGGCAAATTTTAGTTCTGAGTTAAAACCTGTAACAAACATTGGACTTTTGGTTATTTCCATTCAGTCATTTATTGGATTGTTTATGACGTTGATTAGTCTCGCAAGGTTTATATGGCTATTCCCTAGACCAGATACAAGGGATGAAACGGAAAAATGAGATAAGGGGAAACTTTTAATATAACTGTTATAACCAACATAAGATTCTTCATCGTTTGAGTTTGTTCTTATTCTACTTATTCCCCTACCAATCTAATGGAAAATATAGTATAATATTTTTTACATATTGTGTTGAAGGAGGTGACGATAATGCTGGAAAAAAAGATTGATGCGTTGTTTGATGTTGTGACAGATTTAGCAGTGGATATGAAGTATGTTAAAGCTAAGATAGATTTTTTAGAGATAGAAATGAATGAAAGATTTACTGCAGTCGATGTTCGATTCGAAAAAATCGATGCTCGTTTTGAAGAGTTGGAATCTAGAGTGGATGAGAGATTTGCTACAGTCGATATCCGATTTGAAAGTCTTGAATCTAGAATGGATGAGGGATTTACTACAGTCGATGCTCGTTTTGAAGAGTTGGAATCTAGAGTGGATGAGAGATTTGCTACAGTCGATATCCGATTCGAAAGTCTTGAATCTAGAATGGATGAGGGATTTGCTACAGTCGATATCCGATTTGAAAGTCTTGAATCTAGAATGAATGAGGGATTTGCTGCAGTTGATGTCCGATTTGAGGGCATTGAATTTAAAATGGATGATGGATTTGATACGATGTCTTCCCGATTTGATAGCCTTGATGAGAAAGTTGACAATTTAACAACCGAAAACAGAAGTTATTTTAAACGATTAGAAGAGAGATCTGATACACATGAAATTGTCATGCGCAAATTATCGTATCAAACAAATGCTAATGAAGGCAGAATTGCTGAAATACAAGAGAAATTGCAATAAATACCCTATCGCTTATCATACGTAATGACCGAATTGTTTTACATAAAAAGCTTATGAGTTTAATTTTAAACTAAATTATGAAAACTTCACTAAGTATCCCCAACAGATGAAAAGTACGGATAATGTTATATCCTATTTGTTTTATTTCCCTCATTTTAAATAAAAAACCCTCACAAATAAGAAATAATACCAATAAAAACCTGAATTCCTTCCATTTACTATGTTTTTGTCCGATAATAGAAGTAGATAAGTAGATAAATTTTCAGTCTAAAAAAGGAGAGTTTGCAATGGATATAGCGGCAATGTCAGTAGTGATGAAACAAGCAATGGTAAAGCAAGATGCGAGCATTGCAGTGATGAAAAATGCGATGTCGTTAGCGAAGGACAACAACAATGCATTAATGGAAATGATGCAAACCCCAGTCGTTGCAAAAGTGCCACATCCTTATTTGGGGAATCATATTGATTTGAAAGGTTAATAGATTCATTTAAGTTAAATAAATGTTTAAGCAACCTATACAGTTGAAAAATTTAACGCTAACACTAAAGCGTGAATTTTCATCTTTGGTTGCTTTTTGAATTTTTAAAGACAGCAGATTTCCTTATGAATACAAATGAAGGGGAGGATTACCAATGGCAAAACGTAAAAAGGACAAAAATAGAAATCATTATTATGAAATGAATGAAATAGAGAGTGACGAAAATTTTGCATATATTGTCGGATATACAAGTGGTGGGGCACCTTACGGGGTAACATGGGAGGAATGGGAGGAACTTGGGGAAAGTGACCGTTCAGAAAATGATACCTCACCAGAGATTGATGATAGTGATTTACCATTTTGATTAAAGCAAAAAGGTGCTAATATTTGATGTGGATACAACAAAAGAAGACATCGAATGTTCTTTTAAATGAAGTGAAAATAAGCTATAATAAAAAATACTACGCAATGACTTTTTCCTTATGTCTCACAGAAAGTATCTACCAATCTTATCATCTTTTTACTACGAAAAATATATCTATAACTTAATTATCTACTATTTTAATAATATACAAGGGGGAGAGCAAATGGGTGATAAAGTGACAAAAGAACAGATTTTACAAGCGATTTTGAAACTCTCAGATGAGCAAATGGGACTAGTGAAAAGACTTGATAAACTGGAACAAGGACAAAAGGATTTAGCTGAAGGGCAAGAGGATTTAGCCAAAGGACAAAAAGAGATGTCACAACATCTATCTGACATGGAAAATAGATTAAATGAAAAAATTGATATTGTTAGTAAGAAAGTCGATTTAGTATCAAATAGACTACTTGATACAGAGGCTGAAGTTAGTATGCTCAAAGGGGAAGGGTACAATAGTCTTAGATGATACCCATTTTATTGTAAAGACGGAACAGAAATAAAAATCCCCAAATAAATATATGAAAGTAACCATCTAGCAAATTTCTTGGCCCTAAACATGGAAGGCAAGAATGTTTTCTGCAATGGTTACTTTTTAATACGATTTATGTAATTGATAATAATCAGATTTCTTTTCCTAGATTCATTCCAACTTTCATGGAATCTAACTCCAATCCCCAACCCCATTAGTCCTATTATCTCAAATAAAATTCACTCGGTACAGCATTGATTCTTTCACCTTTATCCAAACTGGCAATCACCTTCATATCTTCCCCAGACAATTCAAAATCGAACACATCTAAATTTTCTTCCATTCGAGATGGGGTGACAGTCTTTGGAATCGCAATTACACCTGTTTGCAAATGCCATCTTAGGATCACTTGTGCCGGGGTTTTTCCATACTTTTTAGCTAGTTCAGCAATCACCCTGTCATTTAAAATGTCTCTTCCGTTCATTAATGGGCTATATGCTTCAATCAAATACCGTGTTCTGCACAAAATTGCTTTAACTCCTGTTGTTGAAAATATGGATGACACTCAATTTGGTTCACGGCTGGCACGACGTTACACTCATCCAAAATTCGTTCCAAATGCTCAATATCAAAATTACAAACACCAATCGCTTTAACCCGACCATCTTCATACAATTTTTCCAATGCTTTATATGTATCAACATATTGATCAAACATGGGGGTTGGCCAGTGAACGAGATACAGGTCAACATAATTAAGGCCCAATTTTTCTATACTCGTTTCAAATGCCCTTAAAGTATTGTTATACCCGTGATCAGCATTCCATACTTTTGTCGTAATGAATAGTTCCTCACGGGGTATCCCAGCCTTTGCAATGGCATTTCCGACACCGGCTTCATTTTTGTAAATCATCGCTGTATCAATAAGTCTGTAACCCGTTTTTATCGCCTGTTCAACAGCGTCAATTGCATCATCATTAGGCACCTTCCAAACACCATAACCAAGCTGTGGAATGCTTAATTTATTGTTTAATATTTTGTGTTTCATTCTGACACATCCTTTCAACTATTACCTTCATCTTATCAATATCCTTTAGCAAGGGAAAGTATTCCGAAAAAACTAGTTAATTACGCTATTACTAAAAAAATATTACCCTAATAATGAAGATAATAACATTTGGTCTTATTGGATAAAATTGATATACTGTTAATAGTTAACATGAATCGGAAGGCTTATTAACGAGAAAATTGGGGGGATTTGCATGGCAAACCAAAGTGATATTTTATTAGAGAGTGGGACAAATGAGCTAGAAGTGGTGATGTTCGAAATTGGTACATCATTATTTGGAATTAATGTGCTTAAGGTACGTGAGATTATTAATGTGGTGGATACAACTGACATTCCTAATGCTCATCCATATGTAGAAGGCATGTTTCGTTTGCGTGAAGAAGTCATTCCTGTCGTTAATTTGGCGAAGGTTCTAGGGTTTGAAAATTCAAGCAATCCCGAAAATGATAAATTTATTATTGCTGAGTTAAATCAAATTAAAGTTGCATTTCGTGTTCATCATGTGACAAGGATTTACCGAATTTCTTGGGAAAATATCGAAAAACCTTCGGAATTATCTACGGGTGAACAGGAATATGCCAATGGCATCATTCATTTGGAGAATAACTTGTCAATTTTAATTGATTTTGAAAAAATTGTGGCGGAAATTAATCCGAAGGCATCTGTAAATGTTTCCGATTTAGTAGTTCTTGGGGAAAGAAAACGTTCGGAAAAACATTTAGTGATCGCAGAGGATTCTGCTATTTTACGCCAACTGTTACAAGATACTTTAGTTGAAGCCGGTTATGAAAATTTATCGTTTTTTGACAATGGAAAAGAGGCATGGGATTATCTGGAGAAATTGGTGACGAACGATAATGTCGGACAGGTCGATTTAGTCATTACCGATATCGAAATGCCATTAATGGACGGGCATCATTTAACGAGTAAGATAAAAGAAAATGATGAATTAAGGCAGTTGCCTGTCGTTATTTTCTCTTCATTAATTTCTGCAGAACTTTTTCATAAGGGAGAAGCTGTTGGGGCAAATGCCCAAGTGACAAAACCTGAAATAGTGAAATTGGTGAAGCAATTGGATAAATTACTTGCTGATCAGTTGGCGATAGAATCCATCTAGGATTTTTTCATAAATCTTTTTTGACGGATCTATAATTTAAAAAACTTGCAATATTTATATAAAAGGCTATAATAAAAATTGTCGCTAAAAATGAATTGGTAGCTTATCATTATGATTTTCTAGTGTATATTGAGAATTATTTAGGTTAAATATTCCACAGTAGCTCAGTGGTAGAGCTATCGGCTGTTAACCGATCGGTCGCAGGTTCGAATCCTGCCTGTGGAGCCATTCGGAGAGCTGTCCGAGCTGGCCGAAGGAGCACGATTGGAAATCGTGTAGGCCACTAACGTGGTCTCAAGGGTTCAAATCCCTTGCTCTCCGCCATGATTGAAATTTGTTCGAAATTAAATTATGGCCCCTTGGTCAAGCGGTTAAGACATCGCCCTTTCACGGCGGTAACACGGGTTCGAATCCCGTA
>DKGO01000080.1 GCA_002453315.1 Caryophanales bacterium UBA6768
TTGCATGAGAGGACAACCTGCTGGATAACACGATTAAGACAGAGCAAGACATTGAGAAGCACCTCGGATTGCCAGTGCTTGGAACGATTGCCTCAATTCAACCGGAAGAATTGCAAGCATCAAGAGCAAGAAAAGCGAGAAATATGTCTGTGAGAGGTGAGACGATTGAGCCGTAACAGTCGAAAAGAAATGATGGAAACGAAAGAACGGAGCCTCATTACACATTCCAACTCGAAATCGCCAATCTCTGAACAGTATCGTACGCTTAGAACGAACATCCAGTTTTCTTCGTTAGACGAAGAGATGCAGACGATTATGGTAACCTCTCCAGGCCCTGGAGAAGGGAAATCAACGACAATTTCAAATTTGGCGGTCGTTATGGCACAACAAGGGAAGCGTGTACTTTTAATTGACACCGATTTAAGAAAGCCAACAGCCCACCATACGTTTCGTCAAACGAATACACGTGGGTTGACGAACGTGTTAACGAGACAGATGACAGTCGAGGATGCGATTCGTGAAACGGAAATTGAACACTTGTCCATTTTACCGAGTGGTCCTGTCCCTCCGAATCCTTCTGAGCTACTCGGATCCATGGCGATGGAACAATTAATCAAAAATTTAACATTAGAATTTGATACGATTCTTTTTGATTGTCCACCAATCCTTGCTGTGACAGATGCACAAATAATGGCAAATGTTTGTCAGGGAGTAGTTCTCGTTGTTAAGAGTGGAGGAACTGAGATTGAGGGGGCAATCAAGGCAAAGGAAAGACTCGAGAATGTAAACGCAAAACTACTTGGTGTCGTATTAAACGATAAATTGATGAAAGAAGGCTCTTATTATTACTATTATGGGAGCTAACTGACGGAATTTGTCAAAAATTTAGTAAATTCCTATTGCTTGAACAGGTAATTTATAGTAAAATGCTAGGAGTATTGACCTAATTTCGAAAGATTGTTGAGAGGTGACACGAGTGATTGACATTCATTGTCACATTTTACCTAATATTGATGATGGGTCTAAAGATATAGGGACAAGCCTTGCGATGGCACGGGAGGCAGCGAGTGAAGGGATTACTCAGATTATCGCGACACCGCATCATCGTAATGGTCACTATACGAATACGAAGTCAGAGATTATAAGCTACGTTCAAGTGTTAAATAACGAAATTAAGCAAGCGCAAATCCCAATTTCGATCCTTCCAGGACAAGAAACACGGATTAACGGGGAGATGGTCGAAGACTATGAAAAAGGCGAACTTCTCACATTGAACGATACGGAACGGTACTTATTTGTTGAGTTGCCGTCGAACGACGTACCTCGATATACGAAGCAGCTTCTGTTTGACTTAAGGTTAAAAGGGATTACACCGATCATCGTTCATCCCGAACGAAACCGAGCGATTATCGAAAATCCTAATAGGCTCTATCGACTTGTGCGAGACGGTGTATTAACACAAGTAACTGCTTCAAGTATCACGGGGGGATTCGGGAAGAAAATTAAAAATTTCACGTTAGAATTGATTGAGCATTCGCTTACTCACTTTGTAGCATCTGATGCTCACAATCTATCATCTCGTACTTTTAACCTGAAAAAAGCATATGAAAAAATCGGCAAAGAATTCGACTCTTCGCTCGTCGAAGAATTGAAGCAGAACGCAGAGCTACTCGTTCAAGGCGAAGAGCTGTACGTTGCACCGCCAGAAGAAATCCGAAAAAAGAAACGGTTCGGTTTATTTTAAATATATGCTAATCAACTAGATTGGGGTCGGTTTGTTATACCGCATCCTCAATACATCTGAGCGTTACAGTCAGCATCGGTAATGTCTCCTCACCGTTAGCAATGGGGGCACTCGGTCATACCGTGGGCTTACTGTTCAAGCCTTAGACACACTCGTTGTCAATGGTATGGTGTGAGGAAGGGTTCAATGCCCTATTCCATTTTCTGTTATGTAATACGTGTAAATATTGAAATCAGTCACACAACAGATTCGTTGTGTGTTTGCTTTTTCTATTTACGGAAATAGGTAGAAAAAAGGAGGGATTGCATGACCTATTACAAGCGCATTCCGCTATTAATGGCATTAGACTCAGTTATTGTGCTTTGTTCAATTTATGCGAGTATTTATCTCTTACACCCCGATTTGGGACTGATCTTTACGACTCGGTTGCTCGTCATTTCAATAGTTTTACTAGTGAGTCACCATCTCTTTGCGCTTGCGTATCATCTCTACCATAAAGCTTGGGAGTATGCGAGTGTCGGAGAATTAATTAGCATTGCTAAAATTGTGACGTATTCGATAGTGGTCACGGCTGTTATGCAATTTGTTCTTTTTAATACGATTTACATAAGAGCATTATTATTAACGTGGATGTTGCACATATTACTTATTGGTGGGTCACGATTTTCATGGCGTGTCTATCGTGATCGCTACATGCAATCCAAAATTAAGAAACGCAAAGCACTAATCGTTGGCGCTGGAGCAGGTGGAACAACCGTCGCTCGCCAACTTTTAAATAATTATGATGTTGACTTGTTGCCCGTTGGGTTCGTTGATGATGATCGAAGAAAGCTACACTTAGAAATGTACGGAATTAAAGTAATGGGCACGATCGAAGACATCCCTCATTTAGTGAAGAGAAGGAAAATCGAAGACATTATTATCGCGATTCCATCTATGTCAAAACAAGAACTTCATAGAATTTATGATGTGTGTACCGAAACAGCTGCTGAAGTGAAGATCATGCCCTTGCTTGAGGATATTATGACGGGTAAGGTGGAAGTAAGCGACATTCGTAAAGTCGAAGTCGACGACTTACTCGGGCGTGCCCCTGTTGAACTTGATTTGAGTAGTATTTCGGATTCAGTTACAGGTTCAACAATTCTCGTTACAGGAGCGGGCGGTTCAATTGGCGCGGAGATTTGCCGACAAATTTGTACATTTAAGCCAAGTCGGATCATTTTATTAGGACACGGAGAATACAGCATTTATAACATTCATATGGAATTACTTGAACAATATAGTGAAACGATTGACCTTATTCCTGTCATCGCGAACGTTCAAGACATCGATAGAATGTATGAAGTGATGGAGCAGTACAAGCCGAAGGTCGTCTACCATGCGGCAGCGTACAAGCACGTACCATTAATGGAAAGTAACCCGCGCGAAGCAGTGAACAATAACATTTTCGGAACGAAAAATGTCGCCGAAGCTGCGGATTATTATGACGTCGATACGTTCGTACTCGTCTCTACAGATAAGGCCGTTAACCCACCGAACGTCATGGGCGCAACAAAACGAATTGCCGAAATGATCATTCAGAATATGGCGAAAGAAAGCTTAACAACGTTCGTCGCTGTTCGCTTCGGGAACGTACTCGGAAGCCGTGGTAGCGTCATTCCCCTTTTTAAGAAACAAATTGCCGAAGGCGGACCTGTCACTGTCACACATCCTGACATGACACGTTACTTCATGACAATTCCAGAGGCATCCCGTCTCGTCATTCAAGCCGGTGCACTCGCAAGCGGTGGAGAAGTCTTCGTCCTTGATATGGGCGAGCCGGTGAAAATTTCGGAATTAGCGAAAAATTTAATCAAACTATCAGGCTACACAGTAGAAGAGATTGGGATTGAATATACAGGTATACGACCTGGGGAAAAGCTTTTTGAAGAACTGTTAAATGAAAACGAAATTCAAGAGAAACAAGTCTTTCCGAAGATCCATATTGGGAAGGCGGATCCGATGGAAAAGGCGCAATTATCCGACATCGTGACGCAATTAAAAATCATGCCGAACGATGACGTGAAACAACTTCTCGTGCAAACAGCGAATTTCCACGAACAAGTGGAGAAGCAAGCAAAGAAACTATTAGTATGAGGTGACCCTATTGAATAAAGTGAGAAAAGCAATCATCCCAGCAGCTGGGCTAGGAACACGTTTCTTGCCTGCGACAAAAGCAATGCCGAAAGAAATGTTGCCGATCGTAGACAAGCCAACGATTCAATACATCGTTGAAGAAGCAATCGCATCAGGGATCGAAGACATCATTATCGTAACGAGCAATACGAAGCGCGCAATCGAAGACCATTTCGATACGAACTTTGAATTAGAGGAAAGCTTAAAACGAACAGGCAAAAACGACTTACTGAAAAAAGTAAAAGAAGCAGAAGTCGAGCTTCATTACATCCGACAAAAGGAAGCGAAAGGACTTGGTCATGCCGTCTGGTGTGCCCGGAAATTCATCGGTGATGATGCCTTCGCCGTCCTTCTCGGTGACGACATTGTCCGAGCAGAAGTCCCAGGGTTGAAGCAACTTATCAATCAATATGAAGAAACGCACTGTTCCGTCGTCGGCGTCCAACAAGTAGCCGATCACGAAACGGATCGGTACGGCATCGTCGACCCATGTGAGAAAGTCGGTCGCCGCTATCAAGTAAAAGAATTCGTCGAAAAGCCAGCACGAGGAACAGCGCCGTCAAATCTAGCAATTATGGGTCGTTACATACTAACACCTGAGATCTTCACCTATTTAGATAAGCATGAAATCGGAGCAGGCGGAGAAATCCAACTGACCGATGCAATCCAAGCACTAAACAAAAAAGAAAAAGTCTACGCCTATGACTTTGAAGGAACCCGTTATGATGTGGGTGAAAAGCTAGGCTTCATTAAAACAACGATCGAATTCGCGCTCGAGCGAGAGGATTTAAAGGAAGACGTGCTTCAGTATTTGGAAGAAATATTGGCCAAAACGAAGGTAAAAGTATAATTCATTAACGAACTGCAGTCTAGCAAAGGGCTGCAGTTTTTAAATAACATTGTAGTGGAATGGGCGTTAATTTAAGATAAGCTTGAATTAAGTCCTATTCTACTAACTAAGGAGTGTAACTAAATTTGTATAGGAAGATAAAAAGATTACTTGATATTATTCTTTCTTTATTAGGAATAATCATCTTATCCCCTATTATTCTCATGCTCATTGTATTGATTAAAATAGACTCAAGAGGTCCTGTGCTTTTTAAACAAAAACGTGTCGGAATTAACAAATCACACTTTAACATATTAAAATTCCGAACGATGAAAATTGACACACCACAGGACACTCCGACACATCTATTAGAAAATCCCGAGCAGTATATTACGAGAATGGGGAGATTCCTTAGAAAAACTTCATTAGACGAGCTTCCACAAATTTGGAACATCGTTGTCGGAGACATGAGCATTATCGGTCCAAGACCTGCACTATGGAATCAATACGATCTAATTGCCGAGAGAGATCAATACGGCGCAAATGATATAATGCCGGGGTTAACCGGATGGGCACAAATCAATGGTAGAGATGAACTTCCTATTGGAGTGAAAGCAAAGCTAGACGGCGAATATGTGAAAAGTAAAGGATTTATCATGGATATGAAGTGTTTATTTGGAACAATCATAAGGGTTGTGAAGAGTGACGGGGTTGTGGAGGGTGGAACGAGCTCAGCAAATGAAAAGGTTACTAAAAATCAAGCAAATCAATAAAACTCAAAGGCAGATGGGGTGCTTTTTTGATAGGTAACAAAATTACATTATTTATTAACACAGTAAAGTATCTCAAACCTTCACAAATATATTATAGAGTCTTTAATAGGTTAAAACGGGAATTATATAAAAAGAAATTATTATTTATAAAAACACCCAATGAAATAATAGTTGGGAAAGACCACGATTATATCATACCTGAAATAGACTTTGATAGGGAATATTTAGATAGGTTTGATATTGATGCTGTCTTTAGAAATAAATTAACATTTATAAATCTAACAAATCAAATTGAATTATCAAAAGCATGGAATGACAAAGATTTACAACATTTGTGGAGATATAATCTACATTATTTTGAGTACTTATATAAATTAGCTCATGAGTTTTCGTATGGAGATAACCAAACGAAGTACTATGAAAAAATGAAAGATATGATTACAAATTGGATTGATAACAATCCGTACGCTTTTGGCGATGGATGGCATCCATATACAATCTCATTAAGATTTACGAACTGGATTGCTGCGTACCAGATTTTTGAAGAACCTATTACATTAGACAGCGAATTCCATATAAAACTCAAAAACTCTCTTTTTTTACAATATCAATATCTACAAAAGAATTTAGAAAAAGACGTTTTAGGAAATCATTATTTTGAAAACATTAAAGCACTTATTATCGGAAGTATTTTTTTTGTAGATAAAAAGGTAAAGGTAAAGTTTAAAAAGGAATTAGTAAAGCAGCTAAAGGAACAAATTCTAGAAGATGGAATGCATTTTGAATTAAGTCCCATGTATCACAAAATAATATTAGAAGATCTAATTAAAATTACTTACTGGCTTAAGGATGAAGAAATATATTATCACCTAATTTTCTATCTACAAAAAATGATAGATGCCACCTATAGCTTTGAAAAAAATTTTGGTAAGACACCCGCCTTCAATGATAGTGCTGATGGAATAAGTAAACAATATAAGTCTCTTTTACAATCATGCAATAAATACTTTGGATTAACTCCAGAAACAAAAACGAGCTTTGAAGAAAGTGGTTTTTATATAATAAATGACCTGAATAAGAAGCTTATTTTTGATACTGGAGAAATCTGTCCAACTTATCTGCCTGCGCATGGTCATTGTGACGCTTTAAGCTTTGAACTATCAATCGCAAAGGAACCTTTCATTGTAAATTCAGGGACATATATGTATGAGAGTGGTGGGTGGAGGAATTATTTTAGAAGTACAAGAGCTCATAACACCATTTCCATATCAAACCAAGAGCAATCGCAGTTTTGGGGAAGTTTTAGAGTAGCAAAGAGAATAAAAAAAGTTAGAAGAAAAAAGTTCGTATATAAAAATATTCAATTTTATGCAGGTTCCTATGTTTCTTATCGTGGCAATGAGCATAAAAGGTATATTGGGTATTTAGATATGAATACAATGATTGTTTTAGACTCTGTAAGTACACCTTCAAAAGAAAACATTGAAAGCTATTTGCATTTCGTTCCTGAAGTAAATGTGGAAATTATTGATAATATTGTCCATGCCAATAAAGGAGTTGAAGCAATTAAGCTAGCATCAATAGGCACATACAATATAGCCGTTGGCCAAGGCTGGTATTCCGAAGAATTTAATGTTAAAGAACAGAACAAACATTTAATTTTTCAAAAGGAAAAAGCTACAGATTGGTTTGGGTATTTAATAGTTTTTAATTCTAGTAACTACAAGATAATAGAACTAGACGAAGGAATTAAAGTAATTGGAAATAAAGAGTTAATCATTAACTATGAAGAATTGGGAGTTATGTTATGAGGATAGTTGTTATAAGTCACTTTTTCCCACCAGAAATAGGAGCACCTTCTGCTAGGTTATATGAAATGGCAAGACACTGGGTTGAACTAGGTAATGAGGTGCATGTTGTCACTTGTTTTCCTAATCATCCTACGGGAGTTATACCAAATGAATACAAAGGTATGAAGTACATGCACGAGGTAATGGATGGAATTCATGTACATCGTAATTATGTATATGCTACACCTAATAAAGGTTTTATTAAAAAAACACTAGGCCATATATCTTTTATGTTTTCTTCTATTTTGTTATCTATGAGGAAAATAAAAAAACCTGATGTAATCATCACGAGTTCACCAACCTTCTTTTCTATTTTCTCTGGCTATTGGTATAGCCTAAGGAAAAAGGCCCCGTTTGTTCTCGAAATTAGGGATTTATGGCCAGCAGCAATGATTGAACTAGGGGTTATGAAAAAGGGCTTAATAACAAATATATTAGAAAAGGTGGAGTTGTTTTTTTACAGGAAAAGCAAGAGGTTAATTATGGTGACGAAATCATTTAAAGAGAATGTAATTAATAGAGGTATAGATAGCAACAAGGTGCATGTTATTACCAATGGAGTAAATCAAGACTTTTTTTATCCAAAAGAAAAAAGCGAAAAAATTATCAATAATTATGGTTTGAAAGATAAATTTGTTATATCTTACGTGGGAGCACATGGTATTTCACAAAATTTAAGCACAATACTAAAAGTAGCCAAAGCACTTGATAAAGAGCAAGGCATCCAATTTTTATTTATTGGAGAAGGTGCTGAGAAAGATAAATTAAAGCAGATTGCCAGTGAACAGGAGATTAATAATGTTACTTTCATTGATGCTCAGCCTAAAGAAAAGATCCCAGAGATTTATAACACCTCTGATATTTCTTTAATACCATTAAAAAACATAGAATTGTTTAAGACATTTATTCCATCTAAAATGTTTGAAATAATGGCTTGTGGTGTTCCAATAGTTGCAAGTTTAGAAGGAGAAGCAGCAGATATATTAAATGAATCACAAGCAGCAGAAGTGGTTAACCCAGATAATCCAGAAGAAATAATGCAGGCTATTCTTAAGCTTAAGAACGATAAGGTATTATTAGAACGATTAAAGAATAATGGTCCGGCTTTTGTAGAAAAGAATTATTCTAGACGGAACCTTGCCGAACAATATTTGAATATTATAAGAGAAGCATAGAGGGAAAACTATATGATTTTATTAACAGGCGCTACAGGTTTTTTAGGAGAATTTGTTTTGGAAGAACTTGTGAAACGAGGTCATAAGGTTACATGCTTCGTTAGGAAAACTAGTAATTTAGATGTAATTAAGCGATTAAATGTTAAGTATCAGTTTGGAGAATTAGAAAACTATAAGTCAATTTGTGAGGCATTGAAGGGAAAGGAGTCCTTGATTAATATTGCTTCTCTTGGATTCGGACATGCCTCTAATATAATAAACGCTTGTGAAGAAATGGGAGTAAAGCGGTCTATTTTTATTAGTACTACTGGCATATTTACTAAGTTAAACCCTGATAGTAAAGAGATTAGAATAACTGCTGAGAAAATAATTGAGGAAAGCAGTTTAGATTATACTATTATTCGTCCAACTATGATATACGGTACACCCAAGGATCGTAATATGTGGAGATTAGTAAAGTATTTGAAAAGATTACCCATACTTCCTATATTAGGCTCGGGGACGTATTTGCAACAACCAGTTTATGTGAAGGACTTAGCACATGTAATTGTAACTGCTTATGAAAAAAGTGTCAGCATAAAGAAAGCTTACAATGTATCTGGTGCTGAACCGCTTACTTACAATGAAGTTGTTGATATTACAGGTAAAGCTTTAGGTAAAAAAGTAATGAAAATTCATATACCAATGAAGTTAAGCTACAATTTACTGAAAGTCTACGAAAAAATATCAAAAAGACCAAAGTTTAAAGCTGAACAGGTATTGAGACTTAATGAAAACAAAGATTTCACTTATGAAGAAGCTGAGAAGGATTTGGGATATAAACCCTTGAGTTTTGAAGAGGGGATCAAATTAGAAATCGGAAAAAATCATTAACTTGAGGGAGTTATTTACATGATTAATGTTATTGGACTCGGATATATCGGTTTGCCAACAGCTCTAATGTTTGCAAAGTCTGGAGTTAAAGTAGTGGGAACTGACATTAATGAAAAATTAATTAATACCCTACGTCAAGGTGAAATTACTTTTGAAGAAGAGGGGCTAGGTGAACTATTTCTGGAAGCTAATAACAATAAAATTGAATTTACAACTGAATTTCAGAAGACTCATACTTATATTATTGCAGTATCAACACCCTATCTAAAAGATAGTAAGAAACTGGATACGAAGTACTTAATATCAGCAATAAACAGCATTTTTGAAGTCTGTGAAAATGGAGCATTATTAATTATTGAATCAACAGTTTCCCCAGGTACAATTGACAAATATATTCGTCCAGAAATAGAAAATAGAGGTTTTGTTATTGGAGAAGATGTTCATTTGATACATGCTCCAGAAAGAATTATTCCGGGTAACATGGTATATGAACTTGAAAATAATTCAAGAACAATAGGAGCAGATAACCAGGAAATTGGTGAAAAAGTTAAAGGATTGTATAAAAACTTTTGCAAAGCTGAAATAATCGTAACTGATATTAGGTCAGCAGAAATGTCTAAGGTTGCGGAAAATACTTATCGAGATATTAACATAGCATTCGCAAATGAGTTGGCAAAAATTTGTCATGCAGACAACATGAATGTATATGAGATTATTAGAATTGCAAACATGCATCCTCGAGTGAATATTATGCAACCAGGACCTGGAGTAGGGGGTCACTGTATTTCCGTGGATCCATGGTTTTTAGTTGGAGATTATCCAGACCTAACAAACCTTATTTTAACAGCTCGAAAAGTTAATGACTCTATGCCGAGCCATGTATTAGGACGCATTAGAGATATAATGAGAGAACATAACATAACAGATATATCTAAAGTTGGTCTATATGGATTAACATATAAGGAAAATGTTGACGATACAAGAGAAAGCCCAACACTTCAATTATTAGAAAGAATGAATGAGCACTTGGCATTTGGTGTTAAAGTGTATGATCCCTTTGTAAAAACAAAAATAGTAGACTATCAATTTATGAACTTTGAAGATTTTTTAAATGAGATAGAG
>DKGO01000003.1 GCA_002453315.1 Caryophanales bacterium UBA6768
TGTCCTTCTAAGAGAAGACACGCTATATTTAAATTGGAAAAAAAATCCACCTCTTCTGTTATCAATTCAGATAATATTGATTTCATCCGCAATTCTCCTCCTTTTAAAAACCCAACCCAATGTTTGTAAGGAAGAAGTGCTTTCAATGAAAATTTGTAAGCAACATTTGAGTTATTTTCTATTATACAGGAATTTCGAATATTGAAAATCACTTATTGATGCCCTCACTTATTCCAAATTCCTACATATTGTAGTTTAGAGTGAGGTGAAGAATGTGAATCAGGCATTTATACAGCAAATAATCAACCACAAAATTAATCATCTTTCATCTGATGAATTGATTCGTTTGGCTGCTGAATACGGCATGCACGTTTCTAGAACAGAGGCACAACAAGTTCTAACTATTTTACGAAGCGAAAAAATTAATTTATCTGACCACCAACAAATTAATCGACTACTTCTCCAAATTAAAGCAACAGTTAATGAAGATGCAATGAAAAAAGCCGAGCAATTATTGAACCATTACATGTATAAATAAGAATGAAACCGATACCTGTTTCGATTTCATGGTATCGGTTATGATTATTTTAGGCTTCAACGATTTGATTTAATAAATTTTCATTAAATGTTTTTGCTCGTAGCATTTCAATTTCAAACTTATATGGTGGTTTTCTACTTTTTTTATCTTCCCCTACATAAGGAGTCTCTAATATTTTAGGTATCGTTTTCAGTTGTGGATGGTGGACAATGTAATTAAGGGCATCAAAGCCGATATGTCCGAATCCGATATTTTCATGCCGATCTTTTTGTGCACTCATCGGGTTTTTACTATCGTTAATATGTAGAACTTGAATTCGTTCAATCCCAATAATTTTATCGAATTCATTTAAGACTCCATCAAAATCTTCAACGATATTGTAGCCCGCATCATGTGTATGACAAGTATCGAAGCACACTGTTAAATATTCATTATGTGTCACTCCGTCTATAATTTTAGCAATTTCGTCAAAAGTTCTTCCACATTCTGACCCTTTACCTGCCATTGTTTCAAGTGCAATGTTCACTTTTTGGTCGGTTGTTAGTACTTCATTTAAACCTTCGATTATCTTTTTAATCCCAGCGTCGGCCCCTGCTCCAACGTGTGCTCCTGGATGGAGGACGATTTGTTTAGCACCGAGTGCTTCTGTTCTATTAATTTCTGAGCGTAGAAACTCAACTCCTAGTTCGAATGTTGCCGGTTTAATTGTATTAGCAATGTTAATAATATATGGTGCGTGAACGATAATATCATGAATACCATTCTCCGTCATATGCCTTTTTCCTGCTTCAATATTTAATTCTTCTATCGGTTTTCTTCTTGTGTTTTGTGGTGCTCCCGTATAAATCATAAATGTGTTCGCACCGTATGAAGCCGCCTCTTCACTCGAGCCAAGAAGCATTTTTTTCCCACTCATTGATACATGTGATCCAAGTTTTAACATATTTTTTCTCCTCATTTTTTACTCTTTATCTATTTCTTTTTCTGTTTCTGTTTAATTTATTTTCTTTTTCTTGAAGTTTTTTCTTATATCCCGGCTTTATTTTTTTAGGCTTTGGTAGTTTAATTTTAGGTTGTTCTGTCGTCGTTTTCGGTCGGTGTTGTCTCTTTTTCTTTTGAGGTATTTCTATCCATTCATCATTTTTTATGTCAACATGCCTAAACTTAATGCCTCTTTTTTCCAACGCGTTAAGTTTATTCATATCGTCTTCACGATGATAAAGCGTAATTGCTTCTCCTTTCAGTCCCGCCCTCCCTGTCCGTCCTACTCGATGGATAAAGAAGTCAAGCTCATTAGGAATTTCGAGATTGATAACATGGCTAATTCCTTTTATATCAATTCCTCGTGATGCCAAGTCAGTAGCAACGATATATTCACATTCTAGTCGTTCAATGCGCTTCATCGCTTGCTTTCGCTCTCTTGGAGATAGGCCACCGTGTAATTTTTCTACTCGGAACCCTTCACTAGTCATAAATGAAAAAATTTCATCTGCTTTTGTTTTTGTATTCGTAAAAATTAATGCCAAATAAGGATTAATTACTTTTGTAATCTCGGTTATAAGTTTATTGACATCTCGATGACGATACGGAATTAGCAGATGTTCAATATTAACTTCTGTCGCTTGCTCACGTTCAACCTTTACAAATTTCGGTTTCGACATATATTTATTAAGGAAAGGTTGTAAATGCTCAGGAATTGTTGCAGAAAAAACAAGCATTTGCAGTTCTTTTGCCATTCGAGCAGCAATAAAGTCAACATCGTCTAAAAAGCCCATTTCAAGCATTAAATCAGCTTCATCAATGACAAGAGTATTCGCTGAAAAGACATTTAACTCTTCACTTTTCACAAAATCGCTTATTCTTCCTGGCGTTCCAACAACGATATGTGGTGGTTTTTTTATTTGATCAAGCATGCGCTTGCGATCCATACCACCCACCACTTTCCTAATGCGATAAGCATGTCTATTTTCTTTAGGAAGAAGCTTCAAAATTTCTTTATATATTTGATCCGCTAATTCCCGCGTTGGTGTCGTAATCACTGCTTGACAAGCATCCAATGTATTGTCTAGATGATGAAGGATAGGAAGCAAGTATGTTAAAGTCTTGCCTGTTCCCGTTTGAGACTGCCCAATAACACTTTCGCCATTTATTATTGAAGGGATTAATCGTTGTTGTATCTCAGTCGGTTTCAATATGTGTTGGGCCTTTAATTCTAAAATAAGAGCTTCTTTTAATTTCATTGTATTAAATGTCATTTTAATTCAATCACCCCTTCACTTCTGCAAGGCTTTCTATTTGTATTTTACACAATAGTATACGAATAATCCAAAAAGGAAATTTCATATTCTGTGTGGAAGATAGTAGCCTATTTACAAAAGGGATACACACCCTATGTCTTACAGTAGCATAATTTAGCATTAGGATAAAAAGCTGGGAAAGGGCGGTTACCATGTTTCATTTTTCTCCTTATAAAGGATATCAACAACCTCAATATTTTCATCAGTATATGCCTCCCCCGTATCCTAATCCTAATACACACTACACTCCCCAGCAAAGTTCACAAGGGCTGGGAGCTAAATTATTGCAAAAAGCAAGCTCAGGCAACCTTAATATTGAATCAATTTTAAATAACATACAGAAAGTTCTCGGGATGGCTGAACAAATTACACCGATGATCCAACAATATGGTCCATTAATAAAAAGTGCACCTGCATTGATTCAGATGCTGAAGGAATCGTCTGATGATGACGAAACTGAAGGGATTCAAAATAACAGTGAAGTTGAAGAAATTCAACAAGAAACGATTTCAACCAATCCAAACAACCCTACAGAAAAAGAAAAACCAAAAAAGAAAGTAACTGTAAAACAATCGGTTCCAAAACTATATATTTAAATGGGGCGCAACAGCTATCGATTGTCTTCCATACTATACTCCCCTATAATGGATTAGAAAAGAGTTGTAGGGGGTGAACAAAATAATGGAAGTGATTAAAGTTGCGCCGCGTGGCTATTGTTATGGTGTTGTCGATGCAATGGTAATTGCACGAAATGCAGCATTGGATCCATCACTACCAAGACCAATCTATATTCTTGGAATGATTGTTCACAATAAACACGTTACTGATGCTTTCTCAGAAGACGGAATCATTACACTCGATGGAGAAAATCGTCATGAAATCTTAGAGAAAGTTGATAAAGGTACTGTAATTTTTACAGCACACGGCGTATCTCCCGAAGTGAAGAAGCTAGCTAGAGATAAAGGGCTGACTTGTTTAGATGCTACTTGTCCTGACGTAACGAACACTCACAATCTAATTCGTGACA
>DKGO01000211.1 GCA_002453315.1 Caryophanales bacterium UBA6768
CTGAGGCAGTCGTATTATCTGGTTTTGATCCAATTAGACGAGAAATCGCTCGCCTTGCTTTAGAAAGATTAGTGCAGGATGGAAGAATCCATCCGGCTCGAATTGAAGAAATGGTTAATAAGGCAAGACGGGATATTGATGAACATATTCGTGAAATTGGTGAAGAAACGACCTTTGAAATTGGCATACATGGGTTACATCCAGATTTAATTAAAATTTTAGGCCGCCTAAAATATCGTACAAGCTATGGTCAAAATGTGTTGAAGCACTCTGTAGAAGTTGCTCAATTAGCAGGATTACTCGCTGCTGAATTAGGAGAAGACGAAACATTAGCGAGACGAGCCGGATTACTTCATGATATTGGTAAAGCAATCGACCATGAAGTTGAAGGTAGCCATGTTGAAGTTGGTAAAGAATTAGCAACAAAATACAAAGAGCACGAAACAGTGATTAATGCAATAGCTTCCCATCACGGTGATGAAGAAGCAACATCAGTTATTTCTGTTATTGTAGCAGCTGCTGATGCTTTATCTGCAGCAAGACCAGGTTCTAGAAGTGAAACTCTCGAGAACTACATTAAACGACTTGAAAAATTAGAGTCCATTTGTGATTCTTTTGATGGCGTCGAAAAATCATACGCAATCCAAGCTGGTAGGGAAATTCGTATTATAGTAAAACCAGAAGAAGTGGATGACGCAGCTTCGATTCATGTTGCTCGGGATATTCGAAAACAAGTAGAAAGTGAATTAGAATATCCAGGTCATATTAAAATTACTGTGATACGTGAAACAAGAGCAGTTGAATATGCAAAATAAATGGAAGAAGTGGTATAAAATAATACCACTTCTTTTTTTCAAAAACAGATGGTATGTATTGATAGAATTGATAAGTTGGAAAATATCTATTGAAAATGATAGATGATAATAGGGGCTCATTGAATGCAAAAAAAGCCTAGAAATACAAAATCGTCTTGATTGAAAATTTACTATACAAAATGATCTCCCACTGGTGACTGCTAAAATAATGATGAATTAAAATAAGACAGATACTGTAAATTTTTTAAAATGATTATTCATCAATTAACTGATTATTCAAATAATCCAACAAAAAAATTAAATGTTCTGTTAAGACAAATTTTATTAAAAGGATTGACATGGAAGATGAAAATATTATTTATTGGTGATGTCGTAGGTTCCCCTGGTAGGGATATGTTAACAAGTTACTTACCTAAATTAAAGGATAAATACCGTCCACAAGTGACGATTGTCAATGGGGAAAATGCCGCAGCCGGAAAAGGAATAACTGAGAAAATTTATAAACAATTCATGCAATTAGGTGTCCAGGTCGTGACAATGGGCAACCATACATGGAATAAAAAGGAGATAATGGATTTTATTGATAATACTGATCATTTAATACGTCCGGCAAATTTTCCGGAAAATAACCCGGGGAAAGGAATTGCATATTTAAAGGTAAACAATTTAAAGGTCGCCGTCATTAATTTACAAGGGAGGGTATTTCTTGATCCCCACGACAATCCTTTTACAAAGGCTGATCAATTGATTAAAGAAGCAAAAAAGGAAACGAACATTATTTTTATTGACTTTCACGCCGAGGCGACGAGTGAAAAGCAAGCATTTGCATGGTATGTTGATGGTAGGGTTAGTGCCGTTGTTGGTACCCACACCCATACACAAACCGCTGACGAGCGAATATTACCTAATGGTACAGCATATATTACTGATGCTGGGATGACAGGACCGTATGATAGCATTTTAGGAGTTGAGAAGGAAAGTATCATTGAACGATTTTTATCAAATATGCCAGTCCGTTTTAACGTAGACAAATCTGGTCGAAATCAATTAAATGGTTGCCTCATCACAATCGATCCTAAAAATGGAAAGGCAACAGAAATAAAAAGAATCCTAATTAATGACGATTATCCTTTTTTTGGTTGATGACTTGTAATTTATGGATAAACGTGCATAATTAAGTAATAAGGTATCATTTGTTAGAATATAGTAGCTATAAATGTATTTAGTTAATAGGGAGGTACTTAGTAATGGACGTTTTAAAAGTTTCCGCAAAATCAAATCCGAATTCTGTAGCAGGTGCTTTAGCAAACGTGCTAAGAGAAAATGGTTCCGCCGAATTACAAGCAATAGGGGCCGGGGCATTGAATCAAGCCATAAAAGCGGTTGCAATTGCTCGTGGCTTTGTCGCACCAAGTGGAGTCGATCTAATTTGTATTCCAGCATTTACTGATATCTTAATTGATCAAGAAGAGCGTACAGCAATAAAGCTCATCGTTGAGCCGAGATAATCCTGTCATCATACATTATTCATATTTATAGCTACTAATATAGCTTAATCATCGTGAAAAGTATATTGAAATTAATCGTCATTAGCCCTAGTTTGTGCAAGGGCTAATTTCACTTTATAGACGAAACTTTTGGAGAATAAATGGGGTTGATGGTAGCAACGCTCATAAACCGTGGTTGCCG
>DKGO01000052.1:0-5121 GCA_002453315.1 Caryophanales bacterium UBA6768
CCGAACCAACAAATAATAATATCCAAACAAATAATACGATGAACAGATTGGCTGATTTTTGTTGTAAATTGACGACAACCATCGTTTCAGATCGTCCTATCAATTGAAAATCCAAGTGGGGATATAATTCTCGTAAATGTTTTATGACAATAAAACTATCGATAATAACGATATGGTTGTCTTTTTTCGTAATCCGATAAATAGGTATTTGTAGGAGTTTATCTTCATTTTCTCTCGGGGAACTAATGTGGGCAATATCCTTTAATTTAAGTGATTGATATTGTGACACATTTACTTTCTTTTTCATCCGGATATAAACGACTTCTGTCATGGTGACATCCCTTTCCAACTCATCGTTAAAGTTAGTTTGTATCAAGAAGAAAATTATATACAAAATCCTTTACTTTGAGCAGTAAAGGATCAAATTAAATGAAACTTATTAATTTTTTGAAGTAAAAATCTATGATGACTGGTTGATAAGTTGTTTTAAAGTTTGTAAAATTTTCTTTTCTAAGCGGGACACTTGTACCTGAGAAATATCTAATCTTTCCGCTACCTCAGATTGTGTATAATCTTTATAATAGCGCAAATAAACGATAATTCTTTCCCGCTCGGTTAACCTTTCAATGGCTTCATCTAAAATTAATTTGTCAAATGATATTGACTCATCATGTGGGAGTTGATCAAGTAATGTAATTGGTTCCCCACCATTCTCATAAACTACCTCATGAATGGAGTGAGGAGATTTTATCGCCTCTTCTGCTTGAACAACATCTTCAGGCGTCATATTTAGTGCTTCAGCAATTTCAAACACTGTAGGTGATCGATTTAACTTTTTTGATAACGATTCTTTTGTTATCCTAATTTTATTCCCAACCTCTTTTAAAGAACGACTTACCTTTATTGTGCCATCATCCCTTATAAACCGTTGAATTTCTCCAATAATCATCGGGACAGCATAGGTTGAAAAACGAACTTCAAAGGTAAGGTCAAATTTATCAATTGCTTTTATTAATCCAATCGTACCAATTTGAAAAAGATCATCAGCATCATAGCCACGGTTTAAAAATCTTTGTACAATTGACCATACGAGACGAACATTTTTTTCCACTAATAAATGTCTTGCTGCCTCATCTCCTTGCTGACTTTTCAATATATAGTCTCTAACTTGTTCATTTGTCAAAGTTCCTTTTTCTTTACTTCCTTTTACATTTACATCCATTGTCAGGCACCTAATGACAAACGATATTGCTTTTTAAAAGTTGTTTTCTCATCGTCACTGTCGTTCCTTCACCTATAATAGAATCTATGTTTAACGAGTCCATGAAACTATCCATAATAGAAAAACCCATCCCCGATCTTTCCAATTCTGGTTTTGATGTAAATAATGGTGTCTTGGCTTCCTCAATATCGTGAATTCCTACGCCTTTATCAATAATCATTAACTCAAGCTCGTTGTCTTCATATATGTGACATTTAATTGTAATATAACTATCCCTATTACCTTGATATCCATGAATAATTGCATTTGTTACTGCTTCCGAAACTACTGTTTTAACTTCCGTTAACTCATCCATTGTCGGATCAAGTTGTACCATAAAGGCTCCTACCGTTGCACGAGCAAAAGCTTCATTTTCACTAACACTTAAAAAAGTTAATTCCATTTTATTTTTCACGATGCCACCCCCAAGGATAATAATGCATGTTCTTCTGTCGATTCTAAACGTAAAATCTTAAATAAACCTGACATTTCAAAAATTCTTTTAATTGGCTCATGTACAGAACAAACAACCATTTGACCACCGGTACGAATAATTTCTTTATATCGACCTAATATAACACCTATGCCTGAACTATCCATAAACGTTAAATCTTCTACATTAAGGACAATATGCTGGATCGGATTTTGTTGCAATTGTGCCTGCCATTTCTCCCGTAAAATATTTGCCTCATGGTGATCCAATTCACCATTTAAACGAATAATTAATACATTTTCTTTCGTTATAAAAGAACAGCTCAATCCCATTAAAATCACTCCTATCTCGTTTGACACTATTCTTTTTCTCGTTTTCAAATTAATAATCCTTTAATTAGACAATGACGATAAAAATTCAGCTAACTTCGACATTTCATTTTCCTGAGGATTGCAATGTCATTAATTGCCGAAATGTTCTTTTCAACAAAGTAGTGAAGGATGCCTTGTCCATATCCTTCGTTAATATTAATGGTGATTCAAAAATCGTTTCCTTTTCGTTACTAATCGTTACGTGCCCAACTTTTTCTCCTTTTTTGATTGGTAATTGATAACCATCCTTTATTCGCACGTCAATGGTTGGCACAAACGTGTCCTTTTCCCCCTTCCTATGAAGAATATTAATCGGCTCACTCGTTACAACATCATATAATGCATCCTCTGTCCGCATATTTTTTATTTTCGTTAACGGTTCTCCTTGAGTGAATAACTTTTCAATTTCATAGTGGGAAAAGGCATGATGAATCATTTCCATCGTCATTTTATTTCTATTTTTTATTGAATCGACTCCCATCACAACAGCAATAACACGCATATCGTCTTTCATTGCTGTTGCTGCTAAACAGTATTTTGCTTCACTCGTATAACCTGTTTTTAAGCCATCAACTTCAGGATAAAATCGAACCAATTTATTCGTATTAACTAACCAAAATTCATTTTCCTCCCCTTTACGTAAATAATCTTCATAGATTGATGTATATTCTGTAATTTTTTCATTTTTTAATAATTGTTTAGACATCATCGCCATATCATATGCACTGGAATAATGATTTTTAGTCGGTAACCCTGAAGCATTCTCAAAATGAGTGTGCTGTAACTGTAATTGTTTCGCCTTTTCATTCATAAGAGCAACAAATGCCTTTTCGCTTCCGGCAATTCTTTCCGCCAATGCGACACTAGCATCATTAGCGGAGGCTACTGCAACAGCTTTGACTAATTCATCAACCGTCATCTTCTCTCCCGCTTCTAAAAACACTTGTGACCCCCCCATAGAGGAAGCGTGTTCACTTACCGTAATTTCTTCATCCCAAGATAATTGTTTCTCGTTAATAGCTTCCATCACTAAAAGTAATGTCATAATTTTAGTCATACTTGCTGGTGGAAGTTCATCGTGTGCATTATTTTCATAGAGAACCTTTCCAGTTGATTGCTCTATCAATATACTCGAGCGTGCATTGTTATCAAATAAATCTACTTCCTCGGCTTGACTTATGTGACTATTAAAAAGTAATAGACTGACCATTAAACCAATCATAATAATTATTCGCTTCATGATGTCCCTCCGAATTTTTTCATATATACATAGAATGGCCAGAAAGGCATTAATTTATAACTAAAATATGTTTATTTTATTTAATTTTTTGGTAGTATTGTGTATACTTAATGTGAATATAAATTTTTATTATTCATTGATTCATTAAAGGAGGTATTTAAATGTCCAGAAAGTTCAATCAAGAGGAAAAGGCTTATATTATGTCACAGTTGATCAAACGGGGTGCTGATTTATTTCGCCAATATGGTTTTAAAAAAACGTCAATTAACGATATTACAAATGCGGTAGGTATCGCACAAGGGACATTCTATCATTTTTTCACTTCAAAGGAATCATTATATTTTACAATTTTAGAAAAGGAAGAAGAAAAAATGACATCACAATTTTTCACAGCCCCCTCTTTAACAAATGTTCACCCTAAAGAATTTATCAAACAATCGCTTAAAAACTTAATTGGCAGTGTTGAAAATAATCCACTCATAAGGGATTTATTTATCAGGGATACGATGAAACAATTATTAAAAAAAATTCCGCCAGAACAATTAAAAGACCACTTCTCTCACGATGAATCCACATTTCAGACATGGTTAATGTCTTTAAAAAATTTGGGTATTGCTAGTAAGCTTAATTCCAATGTAATGACTGGATTGTTTAGGGCTTTATTTATGTTAAGTCTTCACAAACAGGAAATTGGCGAAAACGTGTATCGTGACGTGATCAACGTACAAATTGATTTAATTGTTGAGCATTTGTTCATTGAGGAGGATTGATTTTCATGGCAACCGTGATTGAAACAGTTAACTTAACAAAAAGGTACCGGGATTTTTATGCAGTTAAGGATGTTTCATTACAAATTAAAACGGGAGAAATTTACGGATTTATCGGATTAAATGGTGCTGGGAAAACAACACTGATAAGAATGTTGCTCGGCTTAATTAAACCAAGTAGCGGGGAATGCTTTATTAATGGAAATAAAGTGACGCGAACTAGTACAGATTTATGGAGGAATGTTGGCCATATTGTAGAAACACCTTACTCATACCCGGAATTAACTGTCACAGAAAATTTACATATACAAAGACGACTACATGCCATCAAAGATAGGACAGTAGTACAAAATATTATGAGGGAACTTCATTTAACAAAATATCAAGATGTAAAATCAAAAGATCTCTCCTTAGGTAATGTGCAACGATTGGGGATTGCTAAAGCATTGGTTCACAGCCCGAAAATTTTAATATTAGATGAACCAGTTAATGGGCTAGATCCAAAAGGAATAGTCGAAATGCGAACACTGTTGCAAAATTTATCAATAACTAAAAATGTCACTATTTTTATGTCTAGTCATCTATTGAGTGAAATAGCAAAAATCGCCACAAAGATTGGTGTTATTCATGAAGGAAAAATGATCGAAGAAATTGATGTAACAATATTATATAGACGTTTAAATCAACGACTTATCATTAACACAAAAGACAATGCACAAGCAAGTGATCTGTTAAAGGGGATGGGGAAACCTGTTAGGTTTACTAAAGACGGAAAAATAGAAACATATGATGAGAAGGCAATTGCAATGCCAGAGGAAATAACTTTAAATCTCGTTAAAAATGGCTTATCTCCCTCAGAAATCCACGTAACTGAAGAGGACTTGGAATCTTATTTTCTACGAAAAATTCAAACGAAGGAGACATTGTAACATGACATATTTCCTTAATGTATTAAAAATAGAAGGTTTGAAAATTAAAAGCTCAAAAGTCATTTGGATCACAGCACTTGCTTTTTCCATTGCCCCCATAATGGCGGGGGTTTTTTTTTT
>DKGO01000052.1:5267-29469 GCA_002453315.1 Caryophanales bacterium UBA6768
ATGTTTGTTTTAATGCACCCAACCCTTGCACAACAATCAGGTTTAGTTGGAGCAAAAGCGCAAATTGCTGGTGAAGCCAATTGGACGGCTTATTTTGTACTCCACGCACAAATGATTGGAATTGGAGGATTAATTATATTTGGTTTTATAATGAGTTGGGTGTTTGGGAGAGAGTTCACAGATCAAACTGTGAAGGATTTGCTCATACTTCCTTACTCTAGGGCAATCATTGTCATGGCAAAATTTTTAACTGTTGTTTTTACGTGTATTTTGTTAAGTGTATACATTGTTGTTTTAGGAACGGCAATTGGTCTAGTAATTGGACTTCCAGGATGGAATATTGAGGCACTAAAATTAGGAATACCTTTATTTTCTATTGTCACTTTAATGACAATTTTAGTCAGTACTCCTGTTGCTTTTTTCGCTAGTTACGGTAGGGGTTATCTCGCACCACTAGGATATGTCATTGTCACATTAGTCATCGCACAAATTATCGCAGCCATCGGATATGGTGACTTTTTCCCTTGGTCAATTCCAGCAATTGTCAGTGGGATTGAAGGCACACCAGTGCCTCTGCAATGGAGTCAATTTCTAATCATTTTTATTACAAGTATTGTCGGAGTACTTGGGACGTTAAACTGGTGGTTATTCGCCGATCAACATGAATGAAATTTTTAAGTTATTAATTTCAATAGTGTAGTTAAGAAGTTAAATAGACCTTTCATTCCCGGTTACATTAATTTCCGTAGCAAGTGGGAATTGAAACAGCTTGGTTGCATGAATTTCCGTGGTAAGTGGGAATGAAAACTGTGCTTCGCCTATTTAAATATCATTGTAAAATTCGTTTCCGAACAAAGCTTAATCGATAACATCCAAAATCAAGGGATAATCTACCCGATTATCTGAAAACGATATATATTGTAGTAATTGTTCCCCCACTTGTTGTCCATGGGACATTTCATTCGTATGAATCGTCATGAGTGGTTCGCCAACTTTAACGTAATCGCCAATTTTTTTATGTAAAATAATTCCGACAGCTAAGTCAATCTCATCGTCCATTGTTTTTCTACCTGCCCCCAACTGAACAGATGCCTTACCGAATGCCTCTGCTTCCATCTTAGAAATATATCCAGACATCTCTGACCTTACTTCAACCTGATACTTGGCTTTCGGCAACAAATCTGAATGATGAATAAAAGCTGAATTACCACCTTGACCTTCAATAAATTTTTTAAAATGAGCAATTGCTTTTCCATTTTTCATACTTTCTTCTAATAGTAACCTTGCTTCTGTAAACGAGGAAGCCCTTCCAGCTAGAACGACCATGTGAGTGCCTAACGTTAAACAGAGCTCAGTCAAATCAATAGGCCCTACCCCTTGTAAAACATCAACCGTTTCAGCAATTTCTAGCGCATTGCCAATCGCATAGCCTAACGGTTGGTCCATATTTGTTAAGACTGCCACGGTTTCTTTTCCATTAGCATTCCCAATACTAACCATCGTTTCAGCCAACAATTTTGCTTCCTTAAAAGTTTTCATAAATGTTCCTGAACCGACCTTCACATCGAGCAAAATTTTGTCAGTACCTGATGCAATTTTTTTACTCATAATGGAGCTTGCAATCAGAGGTATGGACACTTCCGTAGCTGTGACATCCCGTAAACTATAAAGCAACTTATCAGCAGGGGCCAAGTTTGTAGATTGGCCAACAACAGCGACACCATATTCATTCACTAATTGAACAAATTTATCATTAGAAATTTCTACTTGAAATCCTTCAATTGATTCCAATTTGTCGATCGTCCCACCAGTAAAGCCTAATCCACGACCACTCATTTTGGGAACAGTAACACCGACAGAAGCGACTAATGCTGATAAAGAAATTGTCGTTGAATCACCAACTCCACCAGTAGAATGCTTGTCAACCTTCACTTGGGCAATATGCGACAAATCAACTGTTTCACCTGAATCTACCATGGCCCTCGTTAATATCGCACTTTCTTCCAACGACATTCCCTGAAAATAAATAGCCATTAATAATGCACTTGCCTGATAGTCAGGAATGTGCCCGCTTGTGTACCCTTCAATAAAAAAATAGATTTCATCTGTCGACAAAGCATGTCCATCACGCTTTTTGGCAATCACATCATACATACGCAAAACCAAACACCTCTTTTATTTTCATTCACTGATTTCTAGTAAAAAACTTGTCCCTGCTGTATCTAACTGAACTGAAAAGTTTTCGGCAATCGTTGCACCAACATCAGCAAATGTTTGTCTAGTAGCTATTGGTCCCCCTACTTTAACTTGACGATGATAAACAATCAAAGGCACCATTTCCCTCGTATGATCGGTCCCGGTAAATGTCGGATCATTCCCGTGATCTGCTGTCATTATTAAAAGATCATCCTCTTTTAATTCTGGTAAAAATTTAGTTAATCGATGATCAAAACACTCTAACGCTTTTGCATAACCGGCAGGATCCCGGCGATGGCCATAATTTGCATCAAAATCAACTAAATTTATAAAGCATAGTCCCGAAAATGACTTATTCACCATTTCTGTTATTTTATCCATGCCATCTTCATTGTCCTTCGTTCGGATTGCTTCTGTTACTCCTGACCCGTCAAAAATATCATTAATTTTCCCTAAAGCAATGACATCTAAACCAGCTTCTGATAAAGCGTTCATCACAGTTCGACCAAATGGTTTTAATGCATAATCATGCCGATTAGCAGTTCGCTGAAAAGCCCCTTGTTCACCAATAAATGGCCGAGCAATGACACGTCCGACTAGAAATCGTTCATCCATCGTTAATTCCCTAGCAATTTCACAAATCGAATATAATTCTTCTAATGGGATCACTGATTCGTGGGCAGCAATTTGCAAGACAGAATCGGCAGAAGTGTAAACAATCATTGCCCCCGATTTCATATGCTGTTCACCAAGCTCCTCAATAATAACAGTGCCTGAAGCGGCGACATTTCCAATGATATCTCTACCAGTACGTCGTGACAGCTCATTTAACAATTCCTCAGGAAATCCCTTTGGGAAAGTTTTAAAAGGTTGGGATACATGCAGTCCCGCTAATTCCCAATGTCCAGTCATCGTGTCCTTTCCCACCGATGCTTCAATCATTTTCCCAAAATATCCAAGGGGATTCTCTACTTGTTCAATACCGTCAACTGATTTTAAATGACCAAAACCTAATGATGCTAAAGTGGGTAAATTTAATCTACCAACACGTTTGGCGATATTTCCTACTGTATCAGCACCAACATCACCATAAGACACGGCATCAGGTGCCTCACCTATTCCAACTGAATCTAAAACGATTAAAAAAATCCGCTTAAAAATTCCCAATTTTGTCAACCTTTCTCCGATGACAATTTCTACAAATAATAACATGATAAAAATTATAAGGTCCCTAATTATCTAGGCATGTCCACATTCATCTGTATTGAATGGACAAAAAGAAACTATGAAAAAGACATCCCTACTATCCATTGCCATCAAGCCCGGGGATGGTACTGCTTATACATATCTTTTAATCTCGTCTTTGTTACGTGAGTATAAATTTGTGTTGTTGAAATATCAGCATGACCCAACATTTCCTGAACAGCCCTTAAATCGGCACCATTTTCCAATAAATGAGTCGCAAAAGAGTGACGTAACATATGTGGAGTAACAGATTTATTTAACCCGACTTCCAAAGCAATTCCTTTTAAAATTTTCCAAAATCCTTGTCTTGATAAAGGTTTTCCTAATCGATTAACGAATAACCCCGGTTCGTCTTGATTTTTTTTAATTAAAACTGGTCTTGCATGATCTAAATAATCTTGCAAAACATCCCTCGCCACTTCACCTAGGGGGACAATTCGCTCCTTGCTCCCTTTTCCCACACAACGAACAAATCCCATCATTAGATGAACATCAGACATTTTTAGAGAAGTCATTTCCGACACACGTAATCCCGTTGCATACATTAATTCAATCATCGCTCTATTACGAATATGTAACGGTTCCTTTCCATCATAACTGAGCAACAATTCAACCTCATCCATTTTTAAAAAACTTGGTAACGTTTTTGCTAGTTTAGGTGTTTCTATTTGTAAAGAGGCATCATGGTCAACCATTTGCTCACGAATTAAAAATTGGTGGAAAGATCTTAAGGCAGATGTGACCCTTGCTATCGTTTTACTTGACCTTCCATCTTCTTTTAAATGAAGTAAGAAAGCGACAATGTCCCTTCGTTGGACCCGTTGCCAGTCCACAATCTGCTGAGATTTTTTAATAAATTGGACATATTGTGTTAAATCACGTCTGTAAGAGATGATTGTATTATCAGACAATCCACGTTCAATTTTTAAATAATGAAAGAAATCCTCAACAGCATCGGTTAGCATCATCATTCTCCTAATCGTAAAAATAGATAGACTCTATCAATGAAACTATTGTTATCACTAAATACTTTCATCGCTGGACCTTCCGGCTGGTCATACCGATGGTATTGTTCGTATTCGGCATGCATCGCCTTTAATCCATAATAAAATAAAAATGTACAACAAACAAAAATAATAATTAGCTTACACGCATCCCAAATAATTCGTTTCATTGTGACACCTTCCTTCCAGCTCTAATTTAGGACCATTAATCACCCTATTACTAGAAAGGTATGCCAAAATGAAGCAAATATATACATCAGAATAATAAATGAAAAAATGACCCTAAATTTATTCGGATCATTGTTAATTCACATTCACTTTTACTTTCTGACATTGTTTACAAATTCCATGAAAAGTTAATCGATGGTCCTCGACCTTAAACTGCCAATCTCTTTCCACAATTTTTTCAACGTCTACTAATAAATCATCAATAATTTCTTCCACAGAGCCACATTCACTACATACAAGGTGATGATGAAAATGCTCAATTCCCTCTTTACGTAAATCGTATCGGGACACACCATCACCAAAACTAATTTTATCAACAATTTTTAATTCACATAACAATTCTAATGTACGATAAACCGTGGCTAAACCAATTTCAGGTGCTTTTTCTTTCACAAGAAAAAAAACTTCTTCAGCACTTAAATGATCTTCCTCACGCTCCAAAAGTACTGTTAACGTAGCCTCTCTCTGTGGAGTGAGCTTATAACCTTTAGAATGGAGTTCTTTTTTTATATCATCGATACGTTGTTTCATCGTTTTACCCCTCCATCTTTCCCTTTTATTATAGAGGAAAGATGAAACAACTGTCAAAATAATTGTTATCAATTAGATTTAATAATAAATATTAAATTATAATTATTATAAATAAATTATATAAAAATGTTACTCCATATCAGAGAAAAACTAACTTTCATCACCATTTTTAACACTTCATTTGAAATAAATGTCTCCAGTAATGTACTAATAAATGCGAAAAAACAAAGGATTGCATAAATAAATGTATATTGTGCCATTGGCTTACCAATCGAGCCTCTTGTACTTTGTCCAACTATTTTACGTAATATATTAATGGAAAAAATCATTGAGATGCTTGCAGCAAATAAGTATACCGGAACGATAATAATATTTTGTGGGGCAATAGATAAAGTTGCAATGAGCAACCCTTGCCACCCTAGTTGATTGACGATAAATCCGACTGAAAAACCAATTGCTAAGCCTTTAATAAAAACTAACAACCAAATGATTGGAATACCAATAATTGTTAATCCTAACAAAAATAACACGAACAAATATTTTATATGGAAAGAAAAACTCTGCTTTAAAATCGCCATTCTTTCAATCTCTTGTTCATTCATTAAACTATTCAAAAAATTTTCAAACTGAAAGTAAATATCCTGCTTTTGAATAAATGACATACTATTAACGATAATTGCCCCAAAAATGATGCCAATAAAAAATAACGTTACAATAAAAATATAAACAGTCAAGTGGTCCCGTATATGGTTCAATAATTGATGATCATTTCTACGCATCATAATCCTCCATCTATTAAATGATTTATTTTAATAGATATGAAAGGTAGATAGGATTCATGACTACTTCAATAATTATTTTGTTTTAACATGACCGTATTTCCCACCACCACCAGCTTCAACCTGCAGTTGTCCCTTTCTCATTGCCAAAATTATTTCTGTTAACTTATCAGGCAAGACTTCCCTAAGTTTTTCATCTGGCACATAGTGAATAATATTCATTTCAGTTGAGAAAAAATTTAGTAGTTTTTCAAATGTCTTCGGCCCTAGACCTGGTAAATAATCAAGTGGTACTTGATATAAGTATGGTGGTCTTTCCCTAGATGATCCACTTTCTGAAGCCAATTGGTTAATACGATCAAAAACCCCATTAATAATTTTGGTCCCTTGACAATGGGGACATGACGAAGATTGAAAAGTGACTGGTGCGAAACATTGCTGACAAACCGTTGTATAATATTTCCCTAATTTAGGATTCATCCCATAATTCGCCAATACCCTTCGTCCCCCATCGTTTTTTAATGCAGCATGAAATTCATTAAATGAAGGGGTTGCCATTGTAATTTGTTGATATTCCCGTCCAATTTTTCCCAAAGAATGACTGTCAGAGTTTGTTAAAAAAGTAAATTGATGCAGTTCGGCAATTTGATCCGCCATTTCTGTATCCGAGCTAAGCCCAAGTTCAACAGCATCAATGAGATCTGGATCGAATACTTCTAATAAGGAATGTTTAACACCTTTTCCATATAAACTTTTAAATGGAGTAAAAATATGGGCTGGAATAAATAAACCATCTAATTCCTTAACTTTTTCCTGTAAATCCTTCGCCGTACCATAATACCGTTGGGAACTAAGCGTTATATTTTTCATCCGCTTCGAAAGCCACTTACTGAATTGATGCATATGTGCCAAAGTAGGAAAAAAACATAATGCATGAATCGGTCCATGACAATTGTCATCATAAATTTCAATTTCCGAACCTAGTAAAAGTGTCACATCCTCGAAACGAATCCCACCGTCCTGTAATTCTTCCGCTTCACCTTGTTGAATTAGCTGAATGAGTTCCTCCTGTACCGCCGGAGACTGACAATCAATCACACCAATAAGATCCATCCCTTTACGACGGCTTGCCTCTTTTAACACATTTGTCATCGTAAGATTTTTTGAGGCAGTAATTTTTACAGGTTTATTATAAATATCACGACCGATATGAATGTGCATATCAGCAAAATAATTGTTAAGCATCATATCTTCATTCCCTTTAATTTTAAATATGTGATGGCATACATTGTTTTTGCATCATAAATTTTTTTCCCATTGATCAATTGTTCTGCTTGGTCCAAAGTAAGTTCATGGATTTCAACAAACTCATCCTCATCACCTGGAATAGTTTGTTGTAGCCTCTTTAATTGGTTAGTAAAATATAAATGAATCATTTCATCAGCAAAACCAGGTGAAGTATAAAAGGAAGCAACAAGTTCTAACTGGTCTGTCGTATACCCTGTCTCCTCTTCCAATTCACGAACTGCTGTAATTTCCGGCTTTTCATTCGGTTCTATTTTTCCGGCAGGAATTTCAATGAGTGATCGTTCTAGTGGTTTACGATATTGCTCAACAAAAATTATTTTATTATCTTCTGTTATCGGGATGATTGCTACAGCCCCAGGATGTTTCACAATTTCCCGTCTTGACTTATTCCCATCTGGAAGTAATACATCATCAACTTGTACATCAATAATTTTTCCATTAAAAATCGACCTAGAACTAATTGTCTTTTCATAAAATTTATCCATTAACCGTTATTTCCTTTCTTGTCTTGGAGAACGTATTAATTTGATTGTTTTATTATCAGTTTAACTATTATTATGAGTGATTTTATTCTGTTTAAATGCGAAATCATAGTTTATGTGCGGTAAACACGCATTTATGTGCGGTAAATCAATGTTTATAAGTGATCAACTTGTGTTTAACATTTCATTTACATAAAAACTTGAATTAAATCACAATAAACCTATTTTAACATAAGATTTGATGATTTTGTCCGAAATCATTGAGTCAACTTGATGACTTCACTTAAAACCCTTATTACTATACCCCTTTAAATTAAATGCCAACTTTTGGTACACTTAAATAAATGGGGTGGTTTGCATGAAAAAAGTATTAATCGCAGGAGCCACTGGATATTTAGGGAGATATGTTATAAAAGAATTAAAACAAAATGGCTATTACACAAAGGTGCTTGTCAGGGATGAAAAAAAGTTAGGCAATCCCGGTCCAATCAATGAGCCGCCAATAAGGGAATATATCGATGAAGTTGTTTTAGGTGATGTTACAAACAGAAAAAGTCTAGAAGGTATATGCCAAGATGTCGATTATGTATTTTCCTCTGTCGGCTTGACGAAAAAATCTGGTGGCTCCACTTTTGCTGATGTTGATTTCGGTGGGAATTTCAATTTATTAAGAGAAGCTGAAAACCATGATGTCAAAAAATTTATGTACATACATGTTTTCATGAGTGAACATTGGGAAAAGCTTGGCCCACTACTAGAAGCCAAACAAAAATTTGTTCAAGAACTAACTAATTCCACTGTGAATCATTTGATCATTCGACCAACAGGATATTATTCAGACATGTTACCATTTCTCGCAATGGCGGTAAAAGGCAGGGTATACATGATAGGAAGTGGCAATGCCCGTATGAACCCAATCCACGGAGAAGATTTAGCAAAATATTGTGTTGAAAATTTTGCCAGGGAAAACGATATACTTGATATTGGCGGTCCCGAAGTATTAACGTATAATAAAATTGCACGTTACGCCTTTGATGTAGTCGGAAAAAAGGAAAAAACATTTCATATTCCTAAAATTTTATTAAAACTACCGTTAGTTATAACGAAATTAACGAGCAATCATTTACATGGACTTTTTCAATTTTTTAATAATGTCATGACATCCGACCTAGTTGCACCAAAATATGGAAAAGCCTATCTTAAAACCTTTTATGAAACACAAAAAAAATAATGTCATAACAAAAGCTATCTTCAATAACGAAGATAGCCAAGTCACACCAATTATCTGAAAATATGGTTGCTTTATTTTCTTACTCCTTCAGAAAACTCCCGCTTTAAATTTACAATTGTTTCATCCATTGTCATATCACGATCCATCGAATCATACGATTTTTCTGCTTCTACACGGACCTTTACTCTCGTCTCCCCGATAACCTCGGCAATAAACTCACGTTGTATATCAACAGAAATTTGTACGTTTTCTTCATCGATATTACATCTTAGACAGCTAGGCTGTTGCACTACCATGACAACGACATCTTCTTCATGATTAAAGCTTTCCTCATCTCGTTTAGATAACGGAATTTCATCACGATATTCTACTGTTTCCGTCACAACTTCCGTTTCTGTATTGTCATGGAACGAGTACCACACATTTACATCGTAATTTCCATAAACAACCACATCATTATGTCCGTTTTTTTCTGCACGATATTCATGATTAATGACCCAACAACCCAAAATACTCGTCGGATGATGATGTGCATTAATGATATCAGTTTTTTTAATTAATTGACGACCGGTACCACATACCGCCTTCGTAATAATCTCTCTATAATTTGTATCATTAAAATTCATTGTTCTCTAAACCTCCTCTATAGTCATTGCTATCTTATGCAAGACGAAGACCTAAAGTGCAAATAATATCAAAGAGGATGTATCATTTACAATTTACATTTAAACCTTTCTTGTTTCCATAAAACAAAGGAAGAAACTAATCCTAGATAATAACCATGAAATTAAAAAAACGTAAGTAGTCTATAAACAAACTACTCACGCTTTTATTTATTTAAATTAATCCTAACCCTGACATGAAGCCGTACCATTTCCTACTTTCGATCCCGTTTCTCCCGTTAACAAATCACCATCAGTATCTTTAATAACATGATTTGTCACCTCACGAGCGATTGTACCAGAGACCAATTGTAATACGTCATTGACAATCCCTTGAATCTCTTTAAATTCCTGCACAACAGGTATCTCATCAAGTTCATCCTGTAAATCATCAATCTCTTTTTCTATCTTTTTTAATGCTTCTTCCTTATCATAGGCTTGCAAATTAACAGCCTGTTTTTGCAATCGTTTAATCCGAGAAATATAGTCTTGCACTTTTGCATTTGCATTAATTTTAGCCTCTAATTGTTTAAATCGTTCGATTTCTTTTGTACTTGCGAGCATTTCCGCTAAATGTTTCGCTTCAGCCATTACCTCTTGGCGTGTATGTTGCTTCATTTAATTCACCTCAACTGTATTCGTCACAAGCTCTCCGTTTAATGACCAAGTTCTCGCATCAGTGATTTTTACATCTACAATCGAACCGATAATCGATTTTGGCCCTTTAAAATTAACGACTTTATTTTTTTCAGTATATCCTGCTAACACTGTGTCATCTTTTTTACTTTCACCTTCAACAAGCACCTTCACAACTTGCCCTTCATAAGCCGCCATCGTTTCCGCCGATTGACGGTTTACCAATTCATTCAAACGCTGAAGGCGTTCTTTCTTAACTTCCATAGGAATGTCATCTTTTTTCGCCGCTGCCGGTGTTCCCTCACGTGGTGAATAAATGAACGTATAAGCTGCTTCGAATCCAACTTCTTCCATCAATGTCATCGTTTCCTCAAACTGCTCATTAGTCTCATTTGGAAAACCGACAATTATATCTGTTGTCAATGTGACATTTGGCATTGCTGCTTTAATTTTTCTTACTAACTCTAAATAGGATTCACGCGTATATTTCCGATTCATTTTTCGTAAAATTTCACTACTACCTGATTGGACAGGTAAATGAATATGATCAAGAAGATTACCACCTTGAGCGAGCACTTCAATTAAATGATCATCAAAATCCCGTGGGTGTGATGTTGTAAAACGAACACGTGGAATATCAATTTTATGCATATCATTCATTAAATCACCAAAGCGATAATCAATCTCTTCAAAATCTTTTCCATAAGCATTTACATTTTGACCAAGCAATGTTACTTCCTGATACCCTTGGGCAGCAAGATGTCGTACCTCCTGAATAATATCTTCAGGAAGGCGACTCCGTTCCTTTCCACGGGTCATTGGTACGATACAGTATGTACAAAACTTATCACAGCCGTACATAATATTCACCCATGCTTTAATTTTACCGTGACGAACCTTCGGTAAATTTTCAATGATGTCGCCTTCTTTAGACCATACTTCAACAACTTGAGCCTTACTAAACATCGCTTCCTTCACTAAATGTGGCAAACGATGGATATTGTGTGTTCCGAAAATCAAATCAACTTGTTGATGCTTTTCCAAAATACGATTCACGACAGATTCCTGTTGTGACATACACCCACAGACACCGATGATCAGATCCGGTTTTTCCAATTTTAACGGTTTTAAATGACCAATCTCACCAAACACTTTATTTTCAGCATTTTCACGAATCGCACAAGTATTTAATAAAATGATATCAGCATCATCTGTCGTCTCTGTTGCCTTATACCCCATTTCCGTTAAAATTCCCGCCATCACTTCCGTATCATGCTCATTCATTTGACAGCCATATGTTCTAATGAGGAATTTCTTCCCTTCCCCAATCGCAGTCATGTCATCAGGTATATTAAAATCGTAGTGGACTTCAATTTTATCACGACCACGTTTACGAGCCTTCCGAATATCTGGCTGTGTCGGAGTATAAGTCGTCTGGAAATAATGGGCAAAATCAGCAGAAGTTTTTTCAGAGAGTGGTTTGTCCTGACTGGATTTTCTGTCCACGGACGACTCCTGTTTAATTTGCGCCTGTTCCTTCCGTTGTTGCTCATTCATGTAATTGTTCGCTCCTTTCCAAAATCCTACAAGAAAAATCTGTTCATCTAAATAGTATATAATTTTTCAAGAAAATCCACAACAGAATAAGCGTTGTTACATGTGAAATGATTCAATTGTGAACGAATAATGAAGAAGATTGATAGGGGGAAAATTATTAATTATGATCCATCTGGTAACGCATTTTTTGTTTTCGTTACTAACTTTTCAAAATACAACCTAGTTAGAGACCGCATTCCAAAGATTTGTTTCTAACTTCATAAAATGAAATCAAGTTAGAAACATTTTTCAGTCCTGTATAAAATCGTATCAAAAAATTTAAAAAAATCATTATAATTGTGGCAGAAGCAGAAGGAATTAAGGAATTGATGGATAACCCGCATAAATTGGCGGATATATAATTGAAACTGGCGGATATACTCCAAAAATTGGTGGATATATCACTGCAACTGGTGGATATATGTAAAAATGGGAGATTTAATAGGAGAAATTATCCTTATTGTGGGTTACGTCTATTTAAAAACGCATCAAATTACAAACAGGGTGCCTTTCATTTTAATGCAGGACAGACCTATTTGGAAGGGCCAAGATGATGATTTCCCACATGGTGGCCGTCCGACAGACATTATTACACAAGATAGACGCGACAAAATTCAAGCAGGCGAATTTGACTGGACAGAAATCGAAAACGTCATCCCCCAAAAATAACCAAAAAAAGAGGAGTACTAGGTCACATTCCTAGCACTTCTCTTTTTTCTCAAAATTCAACCCGTCATTTTATAACGGTCAATAGCCGGTTTTCGCTTCCCATACCTCGTCCCCATAATAACCCCTGTAATGATAAAAACAGACCCAATCAACTGTATCGGCAACACAACCTGTTGTAAAATCAGGTAACCTAATATCATCGCTACAAATGGTTCCATATTTAAAAATAAAGATGACGTTGATGCTCCGACCTTTTTGACTGCACCATTCCATAAAATCGTGACAAATCCATTCGTTAAAATTGCCGTTACAATTAAAATAATCCAATGGTTTGTTTCAACCTCCATCGCCAAAGACAATTGTTCCACCCGAACAAAAGGAATTAATAACAATAAGGCAAATAAACTTGTATATAATGTTATCGTCATTGGCTTTAAATGCTTCGACAAATATTCAACTATCACTAAATAAATAGAAAATGTCAAAATGGTTACCCCAATAAGTAACTCCCCTTTTCCAGCAGATAATGATAGTTTACTCCCATCTGTGACAACGAAGGCAACCCCAACAATCCCCAATAAAATCCCAATCCAAAAATAAATTCTTTTTCGTTCTTTTAAATAAAAATAGGTGATTAATGAAGTTATAAGGGGACCTAAAGCATAGATTAACGCAGCCGTAATTGGATCAGTATATTTCAACCCAGCATGTAAACTTAAATGACTCACAGAAATTCCGATAAAACCTGCCACGGCAAGGATGATTAATAATCTAAATGGAACCCGATGTCTGCGCAAATGCCTCCAGCCAACCGTTAACAAAAAAGCATTAATAAAAACCAAACGTAAAAATGTTAAAGCAACTGGATGAAAACTTTTCACCAAAATAGCACCAAAAATGAAGGTACTTGCATAACACGTTACAGAAAATAGCAAGATTGCATACACTTTCAATGTATTTTTTGAACTATTTTGTTCTAATGTGACAGGCTGATTCGACATTTGCCCCATTTCAAGCCCCCCATTTCCCAAGATCAATTAACATCCCTATAAGTATACAAAAAAAATTGCCCCTTACCTTTTGAAGACTTAAAAATTCGCTTCCATCCACAAAGATAGGACAATTAGATTAATTCATTTATATCACAAAATATGGAAATGAGCAATTTAAAAAACCTACCCTTTTTTCACTTAAATAATAAAAATGAATCCATAAAACATTAACTTCAACAGTTATTCTTTCATTTAAACCAGCTTCATAGATATATATTATCTAATTACTAAGCACCCCTCCGGAAGTGGTTTATCACTAACCCAATTCTCAATTATCTGATTCATTAGATTAGGTTTTGCTGTCGGTAACCCATGACCAATACCGGGAATTTTCACGGCAGTTACATTTTCATTCACCCCTACAATATCCTTAACGGACTTCCGCATCATTCCCTTTTCCCTCCCACCAACTGTTACTAAAATACGACCACTAGCTTCAGAAAATCCATCAGGGATGCTGAAACTCATATTTTCTTGCAATACATTAATAAGCGTTTCAGAAGACATTTGACGTGTTTCATCGAAATATTTCTCAAACATATCATCTGTGATATATAACTGTTTCGCCTGTAATCTGGCAAACCATTTAAATTTTACTAAAGGCATTGATAGTTTCACCATTGGCACTATTGACATTTTCATTAGACTAGATGGCCTTACTGCCACACTATTAATGATTGAATAGTCGATTAAATGTGGATGCATACTCATCATTTGTACTAATACTTGGGCACCCAACGAAAATCCAACAACAGCGACTTGACGACCTTTTGCAATTTTTTCAATCAACTCAATCACCATTTCTGCACTTTCCCCAATTGAAAATGGTACCGAATGATTGCCATTCCCGTGTTCTGGCAAATCAACTGTTACACAGTGGTAATGTTGCAAATATTCTACTTGTTGTTCCCACATCCAACTACTTACCCCACCACCGTGCAAAAACACAATTAGTGGCTGACTAACATCGCCATAATCTTCGTAAAATAATCCCATAATGTCCTCCTTATTACACCGACTCTTGTGTTAGTGTCTATCATCATTTTTCATTAATATATTTTTTCCTGTTTCACTTAACAACATTATCCCATACAAATCATGATTATTTTCCGTTGATTAAAATATATAAGGTTATCTCCCCCACCATTTATGGTAAGATTAATATGGTACAAATTTTAAAGGGGACCTTACTTATGTCAGAACCTAATATTAATGAAAATTTTAATACAAGTGAATGGTATGCTGTTGTGAAGGGATGGCTAATCGTCCCATTTTTGATCGCTTTATTTGATTTAGTTGGGGCGATAATTATGGTAATCTTTGCCCAACCGAGTCAATTCAGTGATAATGAAATTTTATTTTATTACGGAGATTTTATTCGTCTACCCTTTCTTGTCATCGCTTTTGTACTACTCCTCAAGCGAAATCGATTTTACCCTATAACGATGATGATTTATTTTTTTATCAATATTTTGCTCATCGTTATGTTTTATTTAAATGATCTGCAACTGGATACGTTACGATTAGTGATGAGTGCTGGTTTGATTATTTACTTTGTTCGTTCTAAAAGGGTGAAAGCAACGTTTGGTAATATTTAAATTGTCAGATGATAATTAAGGGTTTAATAAAGAAGTATAAATTGAATTTGTGGACCCCATATTATTTTAAGATTTTTCAATAAAAAATTTCACCCCTGTTGGGTGTGTCCTCACAATGAGTGATGGCATGTTTTTTTAGTATTTCATATATGTACCAAAAATCTCCTGCACAACCTCCAGTGTGAATAATAAATGCTAATGCAACGATGCTGCCTTCAATACCACTTACATACAATTGCAAGAAAAGTAAGCTATTAATGACAAAAGGAGCAAGTATAATAATAGAAAACTGCCATTTTTTATAAATAACACCAGGGTTTGAGGCATAAAACATCCCCTTATGGAAACCATATTTTACTTTTGTTTGTTTTTCTGATGAAAAGATACGGAAAAATAAGCCATGAATTAATTCATGGATTGGAAGCGAAACAGCAAACAAAACTATCGACCAAATAAACGTTGTAAAAGTTACCGTTAACTCTACATTGTTGAACAATAGTAGGTTTCCTAAAACAACAAGAAATGCCGTAATAACTAAAACGATGATACTGAAAATATTTATGATTACATATAGACTTTTATCCTCGAAAATGTTCAGTTCTTTGTAAAGCTTCATGAAATCATCCTTTTGGATTATTGGAATTGTTTAGAAATGATGAGTACTGATAGGTATAGAATAGTTATAGGATAGGTGCCCTGCATAACGTTATTCGTAAAGTTAATTCCATTGGAAGCCCCTAAAAAGTAGCACGATGCCCCTTCTTCATTCGCCATTTCCAACATATCTATCATCAAATCAAAACTAGCAATTCGTTCGGTTAACGGCTCCCGTTTATATTTTGCCGAAAAAAGAATACCTGTCCCATCTAGTACAATAAAATCCGCCGACAATACCGCATCTTTATAAGCAGGATTACTCCTAGTTTCCATTACAATTTCAGGATTCCCTGTTACAATAAAACTTTTTTCATCACTTTGAACCCGTTGTTCAACCTTCGACTTTAAAAACTTCTCTTTCATGCAATTCACAAAAGGGATATCCATAATATTTACTGAATTAAGTTCACTCGCCAACACAATCAATCCTTCATATTCACGTTTACATCTAACTAACTTTTCATTCACTATAAATCTATTGTATACTAATCTACGATAAAAGATAAATTAAGTTATTAAATATACAGTATATGAATCTTTGTAAGGAAAAATTTTATTTCATGAACCTTCCTAGATTATATTTCATGTATTGTACATGACGAAAAAAGTAAACTGGGAGATAGGAGGAAACCCATTCTTCCAGTTTACGATTTCAGAGTTATTTTACTTTTTGCCTTTTTCGGTTTATTACCAAAATGATAATCGCTAAAATAATGAATAGGCCACCTATCATAAGCCAATTATAAGTATTTGTTGCTGTTTTTGGTAATGGGCTATCCTTTTTATCAACTTCTTCCACTTGACTGAATACACCATAAGTGGAAAAGTGATTGACTACCGCTGTGATTTGTCCATCTTTTACGTCCCCACCAATATGTTCCCACTCATTATTTTGTTCGTTGTAGTGGTAAATGGCCGCGGTTTCAACGTGTTTATCGACACCCATCGATAGGATAAATTCGCCCGTATAATCCTCATGTCCTTCTGGATAGGTGAAAACAAAATTGTATATTTCACCCGCTTGCACAAGTCCAGTTGCGGTAATATTATTCACTGATTCTACGTGAAGCATCGTCCCCTCTGGTAAATCATTCGGCAATTGGATGGTTGTTTTTGTTTCTGGCAATTCGACAGGTGTTCCTGCATAAACATGTACGGGAGATTGACCTAATTCAAGCTCAACAACGTCTGGTGCAACAACGTTCACCGTTCTAGTGACTGTTGCCGTATTTTCCGCATGGTCTGTCGCTTTATAAATAATTTCATATGTGCCAACCGTATTGGTATCAACCTCGCCATCCACGATTACTATTACATTTTCATCAAAATTATCTGCTATTTTATAACCTGGTTCTGTGAATTTATCACCATGAAAAATGGACAACGGATTATCTCCACGTAATGTTAATATAGGAGTTGTACGATCGATTTTTACAGTTGCTTCAGTTTTGTTACTCTTATTCCCTACCTTATCTATTGTTCGGGCATAGATAGTCGTTTGCCCTTCCTGTACGATCGTAAATGGCTTATCATACGTTAACCACTTTCCGTCCAAACCTGTCTTATATTCTGTCCTGTCAACCCCGCTGCCACCTTTATCTGTTCCATGTGTAATAGTAATCGTCTGATTGGTCGATTGCCATCCATAAGGGCCACTAATACTTGGTGCAGAAGGTGCGGTTTTATCAATATTAGTAATTTCTATCGTTTCTGTTATTGTATTCCCTAATTTATCTTTCGCCTCAAATGTGTACGTTCCATTCTCGGAAACGGAAAATGTTGTTTCACCCGTATTTTTCCAATCATCATCGACCATCCGAATTTGTGTGATATCACTGTGATCATCGGTTGCCGTAGCTGTAATGATAACATTTTGATTAGTGGCATCTTCCGTACTAGCAAACAAATTGAGTTTCGGTGCATCGTTATCTAACTTAAAAACCTTAGATGTTACCTCTGTTGTTATACCTAAATCACCAGTTGACTTAATATGCAAATAATAATCGCCTGTTACATCACCGATTGATAAAGTATCGTTATTGTTGAAATCCAACCACGTTCCCGACGATGTTGAGAATTCTTTACTATCTGTCCACTGATATTGTAAACTTGCCAGGTCATCCCCCAACACCTCGACTTCCACCTTTGTATCATGAACCTTTTCATAATTGTCGTTTCCGTCCATTTCAAAGTTAATTACAGAGATACCCTTCACTACAAAATTTAATGCCTCCGGCTTATTAGAACTACTATTAAACCTATCCGCATCTGTTTGGTTTTTTGCATAGCCTTTGGTTGCGTGGCTTTCGAAAAACATTTTACCCATATCTGTTACATTTCCTGTATCAAACGAACCCAAGTCTAACTTGATTGCGTGGCTACCATTAAACATATAACTCATATTCTCTACATTGCTCGTATTAAACGAACTTAAGTCTAACTTGTATGCTTCGTTGTTAGCAAACATATGACTCATATCCGTTACATTACTCGTATCAAACGTACTCAAGTCTAACTTGATCGCGAGGCTACCTTCAAACATATTACGCATAAACTTTACATTGCTCGTATCTAACGAACTCAAATCTATGGATTTTGCTTTGCTACCTTGAAACATATAACTCATATCCGTTACATTGCTCGTATCAAACGAATCTAAATTTAACGATGTTACTTTGATGTAGGAAAACATCTCACTCATATTCGTTACATTGCTCGTATTAAACGAACTTAAGTCTATGGATTTTGCTTCGCTGTCTTGAAACATATAACTCATATCCGTTACATTGCTCGTATTAAACGAACTCAAGTCTAAATCAATCGCTTGGCTACTAGAAAACATACCAAGCATATCCTTTACACTGCTCGTATCAAACGTACTCAAGTCTAACTCCTTTGCATGGCTACCAATAAACATATAACTCATATCCTCTACATTGCTCGTATTAAACAAACTCAGGTCTAAATCGAACGCTTCGCTACCAGAAAACATACCAAGCATATCCTTTACACCGCTCGTATCTAACGAACTCAAATCTATGGATTTTGCTTTGCTGCCTTGAAACATATAACTCATATTCGTTACATTTTTATTCGTACTTTTAACCCCTTTAACATTAGATGTTTCCGCCCCATTTGAATCAGAAAACATTTTTTCATACGATGTGACATCTACACCTTTAATCTTATGTGGGATCTTTACATATTCATCATTTCCGATATAGCGGAATTCACCATTTGCATCGCCATCAAAATCATCATCCTTTGCAAGTACATAAGACACAAAAGTTAATTCACTCGGCTTATTAGGGCTGTTATTAAACTTATCCGCATCTCCTTGGGTTCGAGCAATACCCCTTGTTGCTTGGCTGCCTTGAAACATCCCAACCATATTCGTTACATTGCTCGTATCAAATGAACTCATATCTAACTCAGTCACTTTGCTATCTCTAAACATATGACTCATATCCGTTACATTACCCGTATCAAATGAACTCATATCTAACTCAGTCACTTTGCTATCTCTAAACATATGACTCATATCCGTTACTTTACTCGTATCAAATGAACTCATATCTAACTCAGTCACTTTGCTATCTCTAAACATATGACTCATATCCGTTACTTTACTCGTATCAAATGATCTCAAATCTAACGCAACCACTTGGCTTCCTTCAAACATACTTCCCATATCCGTTACACTACCCGTATCAAACTTACTCACATCTAACTCTGTCGCTTGGCTTTTGTAGAACATAAGACTCATATCCGTTACATTACCCGTATCAAATGAACTCATATCTAACACAGTCACATGGCTCTTGTAAAACATATTACTCATATCCGTTACATTACCCGTATCAAACTTACTCACATCTAACTCTGTCGCTCGGCTATTGGTAAACATATACCCCATATCCGTTACTTTACTCGTATCAAATGAACTCAAATTTAACCCAGTCGCATGGCTGCCTTCAAACATCCTTCCCATTTTCTCTACACTACTCGTATTAAACGAACTCAAGTCTACATCGGTCGCATAGCTACCAGAAAACATACCAAGCATATCCGTTACTTTACTCGTATCAAATGAACTCAAATCTAACTTCTCCGCTTGGCTGTTATAAAACATATAACTCATATTCGTTACATTTTTATTCGTACTTTTAACCCCTTTAACATTAGATGTTTCCGCCCCATTCGAATCAGAAAACATTTTTTCATACGATGTGACATCTACACCTTTAATCTTATGTGGGATCTCTACATATTCATCATTTCCGATATAGCGGAATTCACCATCAACTTTTCCGATAAAATCATCGTTACTGGCTAAAACATAATTGGTCGAAGTCGATGACATTAGTGTTTTTCCTTTTGCATTTACCCCCCAATCCGAATATATAGTAAATTGCAAGATTAGTATAAAAACAGCCAATAGTTTAATAGTTTTTCTCATTATATCCTCCTTCTAGATTTCACCCTCAAATCGCCTAAATTATGATAAATCCGATTCCTTAAACTAGAATTTTTTCATAAATTCATATTATATCAATAATTTTTATGTAAACCGTTTGCTTGGTAAAATCCTACCATTACCAAGTCCCCCACATTTTAATCGAAATAAAATTAACGATTTTCTCACCTAATCAACTTATCGTTATCGCCCTAACAAGATTAGCCATTTCAATGGCTGATACACCTGCCTCCCAACCTTTGTTGCCAGCCTTTGTTCCGGCTCGTTCAATTGCCTGTTCGATTGTATCGGTTGTTAACACACCAAAAATGAACGGTATGCCACTGTTGATACTAGCTTGTGATATTCCCTTCGCTGCCTCGCTACATACATAATCAAAATGGGGTGTTGCCCCACGAATGACGGTTCCGAGCGTGATTACCGCATCATATTCCCCGGAATCTGCCATCTTCTTAGCAATGATTGGAATTTCAAATGCACCTGGAACCCAAGCAATCGCCACATCCGATTCATTAACTCCATGCCTGTGAAGGGCATCCTTTGCCCCACCAAGCAATTTAGAAGTAATAAATTCATTAAATCTCCCTACAACAATCGCTATTTTTAAATCTGTCCCTATTAAATTTCCTTCAAATACTTTCCCCAATTTCAATTCCTCCCATAAAATATCATCCATGACCCGCTTCCCCTTTTTCGTAGGCAATGCTTCATCACTTTTCCCCAAAAGTTAAAATTGCAATAAATGTCCCATTTTTTCATGTTTTGTTCTCAAGTATTTTTCGTTATTATTTTGCATAGAAGTTTGAATTGGCAATCGTTCGACGACATCTATGCCATAGTCTTCTATACCAGCAATTTTACTCGGGTTATTCGTTAACAGTCTTACTTTTGTAACGGATAAATCACGTAAAATTTGTGCGCTAATCCAATATTCCCGTAAATCTGGTTTAAAGCCGAGTTTAATATTTGCCTCAACTGTGTCCAATCCTTCTTCCTGCAATTGATAGGCTTTCATTTTATTCAATAATCCAATGCCCCTCCCTTCTTGTCGCATATATAAAAGTACCCCTTTTCCTTCCGCTTCAATTTGTTGTAAAGCCATCTGAAGTTGCTCACCACAGTCACATCGTTTAGAACCAAACACATCACCTGTCAAACATTCAGAATGTATCCGGACTAATACAGGTTCATCTTGGGAAAAATCCCCTTTTACAATAGCGATATGTTCTTTTTCATCTAACTTATTTGAATAATAAATCGCCTGGAAATCCCCGTATTCTGTCGGTAAATGTATCGCAATTTCCTTTTTAATTAAGGGAGTGTTATTTTTACGATATTGGATAAGATCCTTAATTGTTATCATCTTTACATCAAATTTATTGGCAATTTCCTTCAATTCATCTACCTTAGCCATCGTGCCGTCTTCCCCTACTACCTCGCAAATGACGCCAGCAGGTTTCGCACCAGAGAGTATTGCTAGGTCAACTGCTGCTTCTGTATGTCCAGCTCTTTTTAACACTCCACCTTCCTTCGCAATAAGTGGAAAAACATGGCCAGGGCGATTGAATTCGGCAGGTTTTACTTCGGGTTTTAACATTTCCTGGATGGTTAGAGCCCTCTCATATGCTGAAATCCCTGTTGAAGTTGAAACATGATCAATACTAACGGTAAATGCAGTCCCATATGAATCTGTATTTTCTTCAACCATTTCGGTTAATGCCAATTTTTGGGCCAGTTCATTTGTAATAGGGGCACATACTAATCCACGTCCATGTTTAATCATGAAATTAATCGTCTCCGGTGTGACCTTTTCAGCAAGTGCGACAAAATCACCTTCATTTTCACGATTTTCATCATCACAAACAATCACAACATTGCCTTTCTTTAATTCATCAATTGCCTGTTCAATTTTGACAAACATTTAATTTCCCCCTCATTTAAGCAAACCCATGGTCGTTTAAAAATTTTTCAGTAATTGAATGACCTTCTCGTTGCCGAATAAATTGTTCTACATATTTTCCAAGCATGTCACATTCAATATTAACGATGTCACCAACGTTCTTTTCACCTAAAATAGTCTTATGCACCGTGTGCGGGATAAGTGAGATAGTAAAGCGATTTTCACTGATATCGAAAATGGTTAAACTGATACCATCAACAGCAATCGATCCTTTATTGACGATATAGCGGTGTAATTTAGTCGGAAACGTAATGTCATAATAAATCGCATTATCGATACCCTTTTTAGATTGAATTTCACCAATACCATCTACATGCCCTGACACAAAATGTCCGCCAAAACGACCATTTGCGGCCATTGACCTTTCCAAATTTAAATTAGACCCGACTTTGAGTAAACGAAGACTAGTAGTGCGAAAAGTTTCGGGCATGATATCGACAGTAAAATGGTGATTTGTATATGAAGTCACTGTTAGGCAGACCCCATTGATAGAAATACTGTCACCTAAATTTATATCTTCCAAAATTATTTTAGCGTTAATTTTCATCTTCATAGATTCTTGATGTTGTGTTAATTCAGCAACGACACCTTTTTCCTCAACAATTCCCGTGAACACTTCACTCATCCTTTACATTTTTATTGTGAATAGGTTTGGCTATTATTTTAATATCAGCACCAATCCGTTCTACTGATTGTATGTCGAGATCTAGTGCCTCTTGCATTTTTTGAAAACCTTCACCGGCAAAAAACGTTGGGGCTTCACTGCCGCCAATTAGTTTTGGTGCGATATAAATAATTATTTGATTGACTAATCTTGAGTTTAAAAAACTCGTATTAACAATTGCCCCGCCTTCCACCAATAATGATGTCACCCCTAATTCACCAAGCCGGGGCAGTAAATCAGGTAATCGAATACCATTTGGCATGTCAATGATTTTCACATCGTTTTGTTCATAAAGACGTATTTTCTCACAACTTATATTTCCCCCTGTAACAATCCACGTTTCTGCAGAACGATCCTGAATGACCCTTGCATCAATTGGAGTCCTCAACTCGTGGTCAAGGATTATACGAATAGGGTTTTTCCCACCATTCGGTAATCTCGTTGTCAGCAATGGATCATCCTTTAGTATCGTTCCAATCCCTACTAAAATGGCATCATGTTGGTGTCGATAATAATGAACATCCCTTCGAGCATCCTCTCCCGTAATCCACTTACTTTCTCCAGATGAAGTTGCCATCTTTCCATCAAGACTTATAGCCGTTTTTAACGTGACATAAGGCTTATTCGTCTTCACAAAATGGTTAAATTCACGATTTAATTGTTCTGATTTTTCCTTTAAAATACCCGTTTCAACCTCGATGTTTGCATTTCGGAGTTCCTGTATCCCTTTTCCAGCAACTAAAGGATTGATATCTTTCGACCCAACAACGACACGTTTAATACCAGATTCAATAATAAAATTTGTACATGGTGGTCTTTTCCCAAAGTGACTACATGGCTCTAATGTCACATAGAGTGTGGCCCCTTTTGCTCTATTACCCGCCATTTGCAAAGCAAGGTCCTCCGCATGTTCTTCCCCAGATTTTAAATGTGTACCTACCCCTGCAATCCTGCCATTATTAACGATCACTGCACCAACAGAAGGATTTGGGGATGTCTGACCTTTTGTGGCAGTCGCCAAATCAATTGCTAATTGCATATAATATCTATCATCCAATCATTTTCACCCTCGCCCAAAATAAAATGCGCAACAAAAAACCCCCGGAAAATACAGTTCTCCTGGGGGTTTCACATAGGTAAATTGAGTACTCCTAAATTCAGCAAACACAAAAATAGCACAATAAACCAATGGCATTAGAATAATCCTTCTCCCATCCAGACTTTAAC
>DKGO01000052.1:29630-30002 GCA_002453315.1 Caryophanales bacterium UBA6768
GACTTTAACTGTCGGCTCTGGAGTTTCACCAGATCCACCGCATCATGCGGGTCACGGACTAAGAGGCAGAAGCCTCATCACCGCCGGTTGGGAATTACACCCGACCCCGAAGGAACTTTTATAACTATTTTATTTTATTATAATAATTGTCTGTAGTTTATCACTAGTAGGAAGAAATATCAACCTATTTTTATTTTTTCATTGTCCCTACTTTGTAATCAAATTTGTTATAAAACCTTCAGTATTTTTACTCCATATTTAGTTCCTAGAAATGTATAAATTTAAATTATTCAAAGTCAAATAATTCACCATGTAAATTTGTATTATTATATAAAAAGATAACCTTGGAAAAATTATTTTCGTCAATAAATG
>DKGO01000054.1 GCA_002453315.1 Caryophanales bacterium UBA6768
CCAATTCTTTTCTTATTTCGAAGCGAAGTTTAATTTACCGGCCAGTGCGTACACCATAGCGATGATATTCTTCTTAGAGCGGTACCCACGTGCTTTCCGTTTAACTACCTGGAACAAGTGTTCACGCTTTCCAGTAGGCCATTCGCCAACTTACTTAGACGTAAATACAAGCGAACGACGCCTATGAATGCAGTCAGCCGATTTGTAAGCAATCACGACACTCGATTGTGGTTGTTGCTGCACCACTAAGTTGATAACGCAATCACCGCTCAAGACCTCTCTTATGTGACGAAGATTAGAAAATCATAAAAATGTTTAAGGGGGGAGTACGTTTTGGCAAACTTCACCAAATTGAAAAAATACCAAATTATTTTATTACTGGGGTTATTATTAATCATTTTATCTAGTTCACGCATGTTATGGATGGACTCGTTTCGTGATCAAAAACAAGAGCCGATTAAGAATGGGGAATTTGATTTGCGTGACTGGAATGCAGAAGATAACGACGTTCTTTTACTCGATGGGGAGTGGGAATTTTTCCCTTCACAATGGTTGATAGAAGATAGCCAGCAACAAGAATTAGACCAAAGTGAGCCTACGCTTATTAAGGTCCCAGGAAAATGGGATGAAGCTTTGCATACTGAAGAATCAACTCCATATGGATTTGGTTCTTATCGCTTGCGGCTTTACGTTGATCCGGAAGAGAACTTTAATTATAGTATTCGTCTACTAAGCGTACACACTTCTTCAGAAGTATACGTAAATGGCCAATTGCTTGCTAAATCTGGGCGAGTGGCAGAAACGGCGGAAGACCATATCGCAAAAAACTTGCCCTATTCTACGTCCTTTACAGCAGATGAAAACGGTGTAATCGAGCTAGTGATACAGGTGGCAAATTTTGAGGACAGCCGAGGTGGTGGCTTGACTCGATCTATTAAATTTGGTTCAGAAGAAGCAATTGCAGCGGAAACGAAGTTTTCTATTTCTATGCAACTTCTGACAGCCATTGTCTTTCTTGTACATGCAATTTATGCACTTATTTTATATGTATTGGGAAATAGGGAAAAGAAGCTACTTTATTTTTCTTTGTTGATATTCTCGAGTGTACTTACTACTGCTTTAAGTAATGATGAAAAATTGTTCCATCAACTATTTTATATCGGAAATGTTTGGGATTTTAGGTTATCAAATGCAGCAGTTATGATGATAGCCTACGCTCTGTTGGGGTGTACAAATCATCGCGAACTTCCTTATTGGGGCAGAATATCCCCTATATATACAATAATGGTTTTGGGGACTGCTGGTATTACGCTGTTTTCAGATACCCATCAAGTGATAATGCTTTTTCCGGTTTATTATTTACTTTTTGGTATTTCGGTCGTTATCACAGCGATTACGATCTTTAAAATAATAGCCAAGGATATAAAAGGGAATCTTTTACTTCTCTTTTCATTACTCGCATTGGTTCATCATATGATTTGGCTACAAATTTGGCGTGGCTACGGTTTGAGTCTTATTCACTACCCATTTGATCTTATTATTTCAATCGGTTGTTTAGCCGCTGTATGGTTTAAGGATTATTTTAACATGCACGCTAACACAAAGGAACTTGCTGCAACATTACAAAGAATGAATGACCATAAAGATCAATTTTTGGCAAACACGTCACATGAATTTAAAAACCCTCTCCATAGCATCCTTAATATGTCACAATCTGTTTTAAATAGGGAAAGGTACTTATTACAAGAAAGGAGTATTAAAGAGCTTGAAACTGTTTTATCTGTTGGACAACGATTGACATTCCTATTAAATGATTTAATTGATGGAATGAGCTTACGGGAAGGCAATCCACGTCTACAGAAAAAATCCATCTTCATTCAACCAATCGTAACAGGAGTAATTGATATGTTGCAATTTAACGTAGAAGTGAAGTCTGTAAAAATTGTAAATCAGATTCCTGAAAATTTTCCTCCGGTCATTGCGGATGAAAATCGGGTCATTCAAATCGTTTTCAATTTACTGCATAATGCTGTGAAATATACGAATGAAGGAGTAATTTCGATTCAAGCTTTTAAAGAAGATGGAAGGGCTCTCATTGTTATTACTGATACAGGGATTGGGATAGATGAGGACATGCTTAAACGTATATTCCGTCCGCATGAACAAGCTAACTCCAATGTGACAATGATTGAAGGTGGCTTTGGGCTAGGCTTAAGTATAAGCAAGCAACTAGTTGAACTTCACGGAGGTACGTTAGATGTGTCCTCTGTTTTAGGAGAAGGGTCAGAATTTACATTTTCATTGAAACTAGCGGATTTGAAAGCAAGAGAAGAAAATGAAGTTCCTAACTCATTCGAGCAATTCGTAAGACAAGCTGCACCCTCTTTAGAAAAGGTATCAATTGACTTGGGTGACGCGAAAATTCCAGAAGCTATGAAAATAACAACTTTCATTGACATGAATCGTGAACGTCCGCTTATTTTAGTAGTTGATGATGATCCAGTCAACCTTCAAGTGTTAGAGTCAATATTACCCTCTGATAAGTACGAATTAACGATGGTAACGAGCGGTAAAGAAGCGTTGGCTTTATTGAATACGAAGCAATGGGATTTAGTCATCTCTGATATTATGATGCCGCATATGTCTGGTTACGAGCTGACACAAATGATTCGAAGGCAGTTTCAGTTTACCGAGCTTCCTATTTTGTTACTTACAGCAAGGAGTCAGCCACAAGATATTCAAAGTGGTTTTTTAGCAGGAGCAAACGATTATGTGACGAAACCAGTGGAAGCGATGGAATTTAGATCGCGAATTGAAGCACTAATTACAATCAAACAAAGTGTTCAGGAACAATTACAATTAGAAGCTGCATGGCTACAAGCACAAATCCAGCCTCATTTTATATTCAATGTATTAAATTCCGTAATAGCTTTAAGTGAGACTAATTTGGATAGGATGCGTAGTGTGCTGAATGAGTTTAGTAATTTTTTGGGGCATAAATTTCAATTTCAAGATATGGATGAACTTATTCCAATCGAAGATGAGTTAAGTCTAGTGCGCTCTTATTTATATATTGAAAAGGTTCGGTTTGGAGAAAGACTACAAGTTGTTTGGAAGATAGATGATTGTGAGAAATTAAAAATCCCGTTCCTGACGATTCAACCTTTAGTTGAAAATGCCATAAGACACGGTATTATGAAACGAATTCGTGGTGGGAAAATTTTGGTTCATGTTTCTGTATACGAAACGTATGCGGAAATATCTGTTGAAGACGACGGAGTCGGAATGGATGAAGATCAGATGCAACGACTAATAGAAAGAAAAGCAGATGGTAGATCAGGGGTTGGATTGATCAATACAGATCAAAGATTAAAACGCCATTTCGGTACAGGACTCCATATTAAAAGTACTTTAGGTAAAGGGACAAAAGTATCTTTTAAAGTTCACAACGAGGTAAATAACGAGAATTTTGAGTAGTAGAAGTAATAATACTCAATCTTAAATATGGATAAAAAGTCAGTCATAATCGACTGACTTCTTTCTATTCACTCTATAACTGTTAACGCATTAAAATTCGTTATTGGCATTGTAAATTAAATACCGTTAAATCAACATCTCTTAAGTGAATGACCTGCAACTTACTCCCACTCTATAGTAATTGACACCCTTATAAACCCTGTTATAGTTGAATTTCAGAAGTAAAAATACTATATTGGTGGGGAAAATGGGGGGTATTCATTGTCACACACCCCTCTTTGTTATATGGTATTCTACCCAAGAACCATCTTGCTTTTTATAACTCGAATATTGTCCCGTACAAGTATTAAACTTTAATAAAGGAACTATGTTACTTTTGATTGTTTCACCATCAATAAAGAAATGACTTTGTCCATCCCAAAATACCTTACCCAAATAACTATTATCATTGGAAACTTCAACTGTGGAGACATGCCCTGCTATTATGTCTTTATAAAACGTACCTGTTTCTGCTGGGTATTTCCATGTAAATTCGTGTGGTTCTGTTGCATGCTTCCATAATTCAGAATCAACCTCACACACTCCAGCATGTACATAAATTTGGGTTTCAGTTTCATAAAAGAACTCTTTACTTTTTGAAAAGAGCCAATGCAATAATTCTGGATGTTCTTTCTTCATTTCACCTTTGATAAAATTACTCATTCTTAGAGTAAAACGTTTCAGATGTAGTAATTCTCTAAAAAAATAATCCCATTGTTCTGTTTTAAAAAAACTTTTTGTAGTCAATAATTGTTGATCCTGTGATAACCATATAAACTCATCCTCAGAGCAATACCAATCTAAAAACATCTGTTCATGATTTCCAATTAATACAACTACTTGATTAGGATATTTTTCTTCTAAATTTTTAATATGATAAAGAACTTTACAACTATCTTTTCCTCTACTTATATAGTCACCTAAAAAAAGCAGTTTATTGTTCCTATCGGAATTTAAATCAACTAAACTCAATGTATCAATTAAAGCTTCATAATCCCCATGAATATCACTAACAGAATATATTACTCCCATTTGAACTCCCCTTCACACGAACATTTTTCACCAATACATACTTAGCACAGTAGCCTATATCTTTTTATAGCCATCTCCATCACCCTTTTCTTTTTTATTGTATTCGTTATCACACTATTTATAACGTTCTTCAAATTTCCTCCAAACCTCGCAACTCTTTTCACTTGAAATCTCTTGAATTATTTGCGAATCAAATAGTATTTCAAAGGTATTTGGATCAATAATTTTTCGAATATCGCTATTAAAAGGATCATTCATAATTCTAGGTAGTGTATTTGGCATAATCATTTCTGATATTATAGAACCACTATACCTGATTTGAAAATTCAGTTTAAAAATTTCTATTTCCCTTTCAGTCATTGAACTATAAGCCTCCGCTATTCCTCCAGAACCAAATCTATAGTTCTGAGCAACAATAAATTTCCCGGCTATCGCTTGCCAAGCAGACCATTCCCCCCTATTTTTAAAACGTATCTCAAAAATAGAGACAGCCCTTTCAAACATTGATTTATTTGCCAAGATATTCAAAGCCCCTGGAGACCCCTTACTCAAACAATTCATCGTAAATGAACAAGCCCCTTTAAAAGCACGAGTATAAATACAATAAAAATAAAGATTATTTTTATTTATTCCAAGAATATTACTCATTTGTTCATTTCTAACAATATCATGGCTACCAATTTCGCATTCTATTTCAATTAACTGAACAAAGGGGGAATCACTAAATTCACCGTCTTCAAATTGAATAACATCATTTAAAACATTTCTTCCAGAAGTCATATTTATTTTAGCTAATTCGTCTGCATCCAGATTATTTCTAGTAAAATCAAACAATAAAGCTCTAATTTTTTCTTGCATAATCAAACTCTCCTTTGCATTTTAAAATACTACTTTAAACAGTTACTTTCTATTACCTGTATTCCCAAAACTCTATCATCTTTAAATAGCACAGCAATATAGATAATATCTTCATCTTCTGAAAATCTATTATTTGATAACGCTGCATATGTTTCCTAACAGGTACTCTCATCCTTTTGTACTTTTCTTATTTATTGCTTGATTTCCGTTAAACTCAATTTTCGCTTCCTTAGCAGTTTCTATTTTTATATTTCCTGCCATAATATCGGCAATAATTCTAGCAATAGTTGATTTTATCATCTGTAACCCATCATAACTAAACACAAAATCCTTTTCATTACCGTGACCAATTTCCATCTGTCTTTTTTTCCATTTACTAAGAATGTTTTTGTGTCATTATCAAAGGCTATAATTCTTTTACCCACCTCCGTTTTGTATAAGAATTTCTCTTCCCATCTTTTTTGCTTTTCAAGATAAGCATATGATGAACACGCAATCGTTTCCTTTCTAAATCAATATGGCTCCAATGTAAAGCTGTACCTTCATTAACACGAATACCAGTCATATAATAAACCCACAACATGCCAAAATTTAAATGCTCACAAAAATCATCAATCTAAATTTGACTTATAACCTTTGCAAAATCTTTTTTTGTCCAATATGGAACAACTGCTTTTCCCTTTGGTATTGCCCTAACTTTTTTGAAATATTATATTCTAAATATTGTATTCCTACGGCAATGTCCAAACTATTTTTGAAAATTTCGAAAATTAAACTCGGATAAGATTGAGATTACCCATTTCCACCATCTGCTTTACTCTTTGGAGTTTTCCTTAAGGGAGATTCAACCGTGTTACTCAAAGGGTGCTGCGCTTTTTTAATAGTTCTTCATGTTGAGCAAAGAACGCTCAACATAAGGCCATCATTTTTCGTAATCCTTAATATACTTCAGATAAAGTCTAATACTTTTATAAGCTAATATGCCCCAAGAAATAAGCATTATTAAACTTACAAGCCAGTTAAAATTTATTGAGCGTTGAATGATAGGAATATTAACAACTAATGATGGGATAATACCCTTCACCCATGCAATTACAAAAAGCGACACAAAAATGAATATTACAAGAATATATTTAATTATCTATTTTTCTTTTTGGATAAATGACCTCTTGCCATTCGTTATTTCTTTTTCTAACTCTGTTTAAAAGCATATTCGCCTCATAAGAACTCCTTTTACTTAATTTAAATCCATCTACTTAGTACCATGTTCAATTTGGAGTATAATGCCACCAATCGCCATTTTTATAATACACATTTAAACAGTTTTCTTGAATGTTTCTCTCCACCCTCACAATGTCTGATAAAGTGTGATTTTTACGTTGTTCTAGTCCCTTAATAGAATTAGTTTTGCATACGTTTCAAATAAAATATTACATTCACTATCAGTTAAATCCCTTACATAAGGAAGTTTCCTCATTCAACCAGTCCTTTCAAATCTTAATAGCTCATTGTTCGTCCATCCACGCTGATGAGAACCCTGCTATCACTTTTACTAGGTAATCGTAAGCTATACCTCTAGGACTACCATCAGGGTATATTGCTTTATCAGCCACTTTTTTCAAATCTATATGTAACTGACATCCTTTAGGCATTCGTTCTTCAATTTTCGCAACTTCGGAATCAGTAGCTTCTCGTGCAAATACATCCCACTCAATTCTAAACTCATTCTTAAGCAAGAACTCAATAGGGTCAGAATTATATTCAAAAGGTCTTATATGGCTTAAGCATTGTCTATTCCCACTTGCATTTACTTTCTCAAGGTTAGTACTTTTATCCTTTAAGTATTCTTCAATTCCCTCTCCTCTATATCTATAACTCTCTCTTCTACCAAAACTAGGTAGTTGCTCACCGTCTTTTAGTATTTCTTTTATTCCTTCATAAAAAGCACCTGTAAGAGCCTCGAAAATGTCATTTGAATCACAATAAACATCTATGGTCTGCATGTTTCTTCCACTTTTGACTTGATCACCGAATCGAGTAATAGAAATTGACACTTGGTTTTTTCTCAAGTAATTTCCTCCTAATGTCAAATTGATTGGATTTATAAATTATTTCGATCCAAACAACTCAACTTTTTATTTTCACTTTTTTTCTATGGTCTTCATTACTCCCAAAGCTAACAATCGACCAAGTATAATTAGCAAAACAGATAGTATAAATCCAATTCAAAATACTTCGACAATTTTAAAACTATAATTCTAATATCCTTGACCAAAGGTATCAAATTCTATCCATCCATGTGTTATTACTGATCCATAAACTTCCCTGAAATCAGTTACACTAGCTGACAATGCATATACTCTACCAAAATCCGTAATATCAGATAGCAATATGCCTACTAGTAACTAAGAAATACATAACGGGATAAGAGTTACTTTAGATTCTAAAATAAAATTGTTTATCACTCTATTTTTACTTTTCACTTTTCCTTCAAATTTTGTAATAAAGAGAGCAACCAGTTAGCTACTCTCTATTTATTTAATTTTTTTCGACGTTTTAAACACTCAATAACATAGGAACTTTTAGATTGAATAGCTGAAATCATAGAATCTAATTCTTTATCTGTATATGAATAGCGCGCTGTTGATAAATTAGAAACTTGATTTAACACAGAATCAAGTTTCTCTAATCTCTTCTCCATCAATCGTAAAGACTTTTCTCTTTTATCCATTTTGATTCACCTCCTCCATAATCCTCATCTCAAAAACCTCTATTATGTGAATTTATAGTCAATAATATACCATAATTGAGGTTTAACTTACTATATCATGTATTATTCAAATTCGCAATAGACATAACCTCAATTTTTACAATAAAAATTCTACAAATGTTAATAATTGTGGTATTGTCATTATTAACGGGAAATTAAAATTTTAAGGAGGATTTAATTTGAAAGATGAAACTAGACAAGAAAAATTTAGAAGGATAGCAACAAGGCGCATGTCTCGAATTTTTAACAATATGAACTTAATTGCAAATCTATCTAACAAGAAAAATTATATGTATAGCCAACAAGAGATTAATGAACTTTTTCAGGCATATGATGATAAAGGGAAAGAGATTCGGGCATACTTTGAATCACAATCACCTTCAAACCCCCTTAAAAAGTCATGTTTTAAATTTGCAGAGAACATGGAAAGAAATACATCAAAGGAAACTAAAGAAGAGAAGTTTAAAAGAGTAGCAGAAAATCGGTTAAACAGAGTGCTTTCTGACATGAATTTGATTGCAAATCTATCAAATAGAAAACATTACACGTATAGTGTTGAAGAAGTTGAAGAACTCTTTCAAGCATATGAAGATAAAGGGAAAGAAATAAAAAGATATTTCGAACCTTTAAAAGAAGAATTTACTTTTTCAAAATAAAAAAACCTCCAAGAAAATTTGATGTGCACCCCTAGAGTTAGACCAAAAATCTAATTCTAGGGGTGTTTTGTATGGCAAAATATGATTTAGCTTTCAAATTATCTGCTGTAAATGCATACCTAGCAGGAGAGGGTGGTTATCAAGCTATTGCAACAAAGTTTGGTATATCATCTGATAAGTCTGTGCGGGTATGGGTTAAATTGTATAAAATTTTGGTAAATCCAGATTGGAACGTAAGAATACATATAAAACTTACTCTAATCAATTTAAACTAGACGCTATAAACTATAAGTTAAGAACAGGTGAGTCCTTCGATGATGTAGCTTTTACATTTGGTATTACAGAGCCTTCTATTATTGTGAGATGGATGGATACTTGGAAAAATGAAGGTATAGATGGACTCTCCAAAGTGAAGGGGCGTCCAACTATGTCAAAAAAGAAACCTATAAAACGTGAGAAAAAGCTAGCAAAAGAATAGGAGCTTGAACGAGAAGTTGAGCTTCTCCGTGCGGGGAATGCTTACTTAAAAAAGCTCCGAGCTTTAGGGGTAAATATTCCGAGCCGACTGCGAAAACAGAATCACGAATCATCAACGAACTCAGAAAAGAATTCCGATTAGCAGTTATCCTTAAAGGGATTAAATTTCCAAAGGCTACGTATATGTATTGGCAGAAACGCTTGGACAAACTAAGTCCAGATGAAGAAATAGAAATGAAATACAGAAAATATCTGAAGAACATAAAGGGAATTATGGGTATAGAAGAATTACAATCGAGTTACATAAACGAGGCTTTATCGTCAATCATAAGAAAGTATTGCGTATTATGAATAGACTAGGATTAACATGCAAGAAATTCACACGTAAATCACGAAAATATAGTTCGTATAAAGGTCAAGTAGGCAAGACTGCACCTAATCGTGTGAATCGAAGATTCTATACATCTATTCCGCGTCAAAAGATAACGACCGATACAACAGAATTAAAATATTTACAAAGGATCCGACTGGGAAAGTTGTGATTAAAAAAGCATATCTTGATCCTTATTTAGACATGTTTAATGGTGAAATATTATCGTATCGCTTATCCAAAAATCCGAATGCGAAAGCGGTAATGGATGGATTAGAAGAAGTTATCAAACTAATAAAACAAAGCCCTTACCGTGCAACGATTCATACAGATCAAGGTTGGGCATATCAAATGAAAATATTTAGTAAAAAGTTAAAAGATAATTATATCTTTCAAAGTATGTCTCGCCGAGGAAATTGTTTAAATAATTCTCCTATGGAAAACTTCTTTGGGATTATGAAGCAAGAAATGTATTATGGTGTTGCTTATGAATCATTTGAAGCATTAGATTATGCGGTAAAACAATATATTAATTACTATAATAATAAACGGATTAAAGAAAAATTGGCTGGAATGAGTCCGGTAGAATACCGAAAACAAACCACCCAATTATCAGCTTAAATATTTAGTCTAACTTTATGGGTTCAGTACAATTTCCTTGGGGGTTTTTTTGTGGGGATCCTTCTAATTATTTTTTCGATACACTTTATAACAGAATAACAACCCGAAATAAACTGAACCCGAACAGCGATAACTGGATATGTTCCATTCGTTGCACTTCATTTCTTCTATAATTCTTATTGCATGTAAATAAACTAGATTGACTTCCTGTAAGACCTTCTCGTTTACCAATATTGGATAAGTTCTGCAAGGTGAGCCAAATGTAATGATATGAACAGGTGGAATTGCCCCACCATTTACTTTAGTAATATCTCCCAAATGAAGCATGTTAGGAAAGTGTCATTTTGCAATAGATATAGATTTTTTTTCAATCTCACTTGCCCATGTTGGACTAATTCCAAAACGGGAAACAGAGAGGGGGAAGACACCGATTCCATCAAATAAACTTCCTAATGTTAGTTCAGCCATATTTCACCTCTACTCTTCATTTTTAGGCATAAAAAAAGACGCTCATTTTAATTGAACGTCAAAAAGTATTATTCTCTTATATTTCCACCCAGGTCAATTAATACTGACCCAGTACTTTAATCCTTTTAATAAAATATCTTATATTTTAGAACATCATATTTCAAGAATCCAAAACTTTAATACTAGTCCAAATTTATTGTAAAATCTTAAATTCCTTTTTCTCTTGCAGATGAAATTAAATGCCCTAATGGGACTAATATGTTATTAGCAAAGTTATAAATATCTTCTGAATTTAAAATCGGCGATGGATTATGTGTCACATAGTTCAAAGTATTTGAAGTCGCTTTAGCATTATTTTTCCAGTGATTCAATAGATTTTTTAAGGCATCTCTTCCTCTAAATTCTTTATGTAGTTCTATAATCTCTGCTTTTTTAGATTGATTACTGGCAATTTCAATTCTCTCTATGAAGCTTTCCACTACAGTTTCAAAGTTTTTAGCTAAGTTACCCATCAAAGTTAATCTAGAATGTTGGCATTCTTTCTTCACTAAATCTTCTAGCACTACCCTCAATGACATTGATGATAATAGAGGATAAGTTTCGTAATTAACATTTTTCACTTCTGTTACGATATCATGTAATTCATCCAAATAAAGGTCACCTACTACAAGTTCAGTGTCGTAAAATATTTCACCTTTTTTCTTCAGAACTTTATTTCTTTTTGTGACTTGAATATTCAGTTCTTCTTTTTTCGAACGATCCGAGGCTCTAATGTAAGTGATAACAAAATTACCTGTTTCATTCGCTTCGAAAATTCCGTTATTTATTGTACAAAATTTACTGACTGTGTACAATGTATTCTCAAGGCTAACACCATCATGAACTACTTTAGGGTCATAAATATTCCATGTTTGTCCCTGTTTTAAAGTTTTTTGCTTCTGTTTTAGGATTTTTTCTTCCGAACTTCCCTCCGGTTCACTAGATGTAATTCCTTCTGAACCTCCCCCTGGTTCACCAGATGTAACTCCTCCTGAACCTCCCCCTGGTTCACCAGATGTAACTCCTCCTGAACCTCCCTCTGGTTCACCAGATGTAACTTCTTCCGGACTCCCCTCTGTATCGCTAAACATATTCCCTTGTACAGCAAAATCACTTGAACGCATGACAACGTTAATATTAATGGCTAAGTAAGTAATAAAGTTTCTAATTCCAAGCATTACATTCTCCAATGCCGTTGACTCTAAAAAGCCACCGCGCTCATCAGAAATCTCTATTTCTTCTGTGTTTTCATCAAAGTCCACAAAATTAACATAGCCTAGAACGTTCCTTAATTTAAAGGCACTTGAAACATAATTATCACTTATATTACTTAACTCTAACCAATCGAATTCTGGGTTTAAATAGTCATACAGCGCATAATTATTCACGTATAATTTAACTCCATGGCCAAATTCTTTTACTTTATCTGCCTTAGATCCTTCTTCTATCCAGTATTCACTTTCAAAGGATGGCCATGATTCAAGAATTTCATTAATATCTTCATCTATCTGATAATTTAATCTTTTTGCTTCTCTATTAGAATAATCAAATCTATAATGTTCTTGAATACAACCGTAAATAGCTTCATTTGATTTTGTAAGATCTAATACTAAATTTTCTCTATTAATCTTTTTTCTTTTCTTTTCTCTTTCGGGAATAACTTCTTCCTTAAATGCAACATATTGAAAATTTAATTTCCGGGTCATCCTATCATAATTAAAATTCACTTTGATTTTATGATTAACTACATTCTTAATTTCATTAAGGTTTTCAATTTGTTTTCCATCTATCAATAATTTAATTTCAGGTAAATTCGACTTGGAATTATATAGTCTAAAAGAAATAAATTGGAACTTCTTTAACTCTTTTTCCTTTAATAAATGATTCATTCTCTTTTCATTTAGTTGACGAATAGTTATTTGCGTCCCTGTTTCTCCAGTTGTAGATATCTCTTTAATTGTAGGCATTGCATCTCTATACCACTTTACAGAGTACCTAAAATTTGAGTTCTCAGTAATTATCTCAATTTCGTCTCCTAAAAAAAATGCTGAAAATAATCCTAATCCCTTGCTTCCCGCAAAAAACTCATTATGATCATTAGTTAAATTTCCATTCCTTTTTTTATTTGAGTAGTAAATCCTATGTAAATGTTGAATATCATTATCACTAAATCCTTTGCCATCGTCCCTAACACTTATTTTCATTAGTTCTTTGCTTATATCTACTATTACTTCTTTAGCACCTGCATCAGCTCCATTTTTCACTAATTCTGCTATTGAAACTAATGGACTTTTTACACTTGCCGCCAACTTAATAATATCTTCTACCGCCGCGAATTCAGAATTAAAATTTACCATACTATTGCTCCTTTCTAAAAACTAAAATTGTCTCTTGAGACATAGACTTTACAGACCCTCGACCCTTCAAATTAGAAACTCTCGAAGGCATACGCTTATTATGAATGTTTCGTTTCACATCTGTTATTAAACCAAAGCAATACTTTTCCAAGAACTGCTGAGTAATTTTATCTAACGAAATTATTTCACCATCAACTGTTCGATTTCCTAAGGTCAACATTAAAATTCCTTCCTGTTTTAATGTACCAATAATTGCAATCAGAGCCTCGAAGTAATCTTGAAAAAAAGAATGGATTTTATTTTGTTTACTCTCAGATACACGATTCAAAACCTGATTTAATGATAGAATATCCCATTCTAATATAGCATTCCTTTTTCCACCTAAACTCAAATAATCAATTTTTGAAAATGTTGTTAATACGTCTGGATGTGGAAGATCCAAGTCTTTTTCATCTATCCACAACAAAGCCAGTATTGAAAACTGACCATATGTTACCGTAGTAGCATTATCACCATATGGTGGAGATGTACAAATTAAATCTATGCTTTCTTTTTTTATTTCAGGACAAGCCTCTCTTACATCTTTTGTGATTAATCTATGAGTAATATTAGAATTATAGTTTGGAAGATCCTCAAATCTCTCATTAATTTCTAAAATGAAGTCCTTAGTTACATTGTTAATAATTCCTTTTATGTCCTTCTCTTTCTTCACATGAAGCTTAAAAGTTGATTTTCGGGAATTTTTGTATTTATGGATAATATTAGAAAAGCAAAGCCAATAATACCTTCTTGTTATATAATCTTCTTCTTTAGATATAGCAGTTTTAATTTTACTTAAGTCTTCAATGATGTCTTCCCTAAACCACTTTTTTATATTTCTAAAATCATGTAGAATATAATTTTCATTTAAACGTTGTTCTAGAATAGAGTTTTTAGTTTTAATAACTAAGTGATCTACGCCAGTGAGCTTCACATCAGTAAATAGATTAGCCAATGGATTTATATCAACCCCTATTGTTTCTAATCCCAACTCTTTACCCACTACTAAGGTTGTTCCTGAGCCATGAAATGGATCAAATATATTCTTTATTCCTTTTTCTACTTGTAAGATATCGTTTAATACTTTCTCTTGCATAGGTGCAACCATCATAGCTGGATATTTAGCTATACCATGAATGCCATTTTGTTTAAATTCTTTAAAATCTAAACTGCCTGCTCTATAGTTTAATTTTTTTTGTAATAATTCCATTGCACACCTCCAATTTAAATTATTTCTATAGTACTATATTCTCATTTATATGCTATAGTATCAACTAACGACAAGTGCTGTGCTGTACTGGAAAATATGTGTAGTCAGACCTATAACAGCATCTCATGAACCAGAATCATGACTTTCCTCAGAATAAATATATATTTAAGTTAAGTTTATTATTCTCTTGTGTCCCCACACCCCAGGTCAATTGCTTGCCACCGAAACAGTAATGTGGTTTTTCAGTACCTTCTTCCTAGTTTTTTCACCTTCTCCTACAAATACGAAATGCTTGTGAAAGACTAAGGATTTCTAAATAATTTCTCTTTGTAGCAACGATACATATTCCACATGTATGAAATTGATTGCAAAAAACAATATATATAACTTAAAATGACTCATATGAATTTACGTGGCACTTTCCCTTTCTCTTATCGATATTGTCACAGTGAATCGGCATGGATAATGCTCTAGTTCATTTTCCATCACTCCAAGTTTAAGCTCTCTTTTTTGGGGATAAGAATTCAAATTAAATGAGATATAAAAATAGAGATACTGCTTTTAAACAATATCCCTCATTTTTCTCCGTTTCTTCTGGCGGAATCTTGGCGGAGAACCTATTCATTTTTAATCATTTCATCCATTTTACGTACCATCGAAATGCAGTCAAATCAACGTTTTCACTTCAAATGCCTCTAGTGAACTACTCCCACTCAATTGTCGCCGGCGGTTTTGTCGTCACATCGTACACGATCCGGTTGACGTGAGGGACTTCAGTTACGATCCGTTGTGAAATTTTTTCTAGGACGTCGTATGGAATTCGCGCCCAATTCGATGTCATCCCATCAGTGGAATGAACAGCTCGGATGCCAACTGTATAATCATACGTTCGGGCTGAATCTGTCATGCCGACACTTCGAATGTTTGTAAGTACGGTGAAGTACTGCCAGATATCTCGATCAAGTTGAGCATTTCTAATTTCTTCACGTAAAATTGCATCTGATTCTCGAACGATTTCGAGTTTTTCTTCTGTAATAGCTCCAATAATCCGGATGCCTAATCCTGGACCCGGGAATGGTTGACGCCAAACGAGCTCTTCAGAAATCCCTAGTTCCGTACCAACTTGTCTTACTTCTTCTTTATACAGAGTTTTTAATGGTTCGAGTAATGTCAGTTCCATCCGTTCTGGAAGACCGCCAACATTATGATGTGATTTGACGAGCTTCGAGTCGGATCCACCTGCCCCACTCTCAACTACGTCAGCATAAATCGTACCCTGTGCTAAAAACGAAATATTTTCAAGCCTGTTCGCTTCTTCTTCAAACACATAAATAAATTCGTTTCCAATAACTTTTCGCTTTTCTTCAGGATCAGTAATACCTGCAAGCTTATCTAAAAAGCGCTTTTGTGCATCAACTTTAATGACATTCATAGCGAATTCCTGGCGAAACAGCTTCATGACACTGTCTGCTTCGTTTTTTCTTAGCAAACCATGGTCAACAAAAATACAAGTTAGTTGATCCCCAATGGCCTTATGAATTAATACAGCCGCGACAGATGAGTCAACTCCACCACTTAACGCACAGATTACTTTCTTATCTCCAACTGTTTCTCGTATATCGTTTAATTGTTGTTCAATAAATTCTTTTACTGACAAGTCGTTTTTCCTCATGCGGAACACCTCTATTCATATTCGTTCATAACGTGCTTTATTCTATCAAGGGCTGCGGTAGCGGTCAATATGGAAGCTTGTTCACGATCGTTTGCCAATCTTCATTTAGACCATCGTCATTGTTCGGTTTTTTGTTATTTGAATATAATCTTTCCTCGTATGCCTTCGTTAACCTTAACATGCTATCAATTTCAAGCTTGTTATCAACGTGAATCGCAAATTCTCGTAGCGTTTCACCTGGTTTTCTTTTAAATCCATTTAACTTCAACAGCCAAAGAAGACGCGTATACCATTCCTCAAAATTGGAGTCTATCGGATGCTTAGCAAGTCGAATAGATACCCATCGAATCGCTAGCTTACGATAGTTTTTATAAATAATGATTCCGACAATAAGCAACAATATACTAATAGCGATTATACTTGTAGTATTAACCTTCTCTACGTCGGGTGAACTCGCTGCCTCACCCTCTTTTTCCTCGACTTCTTTTTGTTCTTCTTGTTCTTTTTCCTCTATCTCTGCATTCGTTTCCTCACTATCCTCTTCAAGTGAATCAACGAATTCAAATGGGTTCGTAAATCCTCTCGTCGGCTCAAATGGAACCCAACCTGAACTAGGGAAATAAGCTTCTACCCATGAATGGGCATTTTCATTCGTAATTAAGTGACGGCGTTTTCCTTCACTAAGCATTTCTTCAAATTCGCCACCTGTGAATCCTTTCACCCACCGTGCGGGAATTCCTACACTTCTCAACATGACGACCATAGACGATGAAAAATTATCGCAATAACCCATCTTCGTTTCAAACAAAAATTGATCGACATAATCATCATCTGGTCCAGGGACCGCCACTTGCTTCGTTTCATACGTGTAGCCGTTACCGACAAAGTACGACTCAATCGCTTTTGCTTTTTCATAGTCCGTCTCGTAATTTTCTGTGATGTCTTTAGCAAGTTCGCCCACCCGTTCTGGTAAAGCATCTGGCATTTGTAAGTAGTACTGCTCAACGCCAGCGGGATATGAAAGAGAATCACTTTCCTTCAACTCTTCTATTGAAAAAGTTGGATAATCATACGTGAGTGTGTATTGATCGATAACATCATTTTCTGTTTGAATTTTTCCAGTCAATGTATTTTCGAATAGATTAACAAATGGATTATCGAGATCGACGTCTTTTACATGACCTTCATAAAAAAGAAACTGGAAATCCTGTAGACCGGTCATACGAATCGTTGCTTCTTTTTCCTTTAAAGCCGTCCGGTCCGCATACAGCATGGCAGAGTTCCCTGTAAATGGCTGAATGACTCCTTTGGAAGCCTCCCAACCTTTTCCTGTATAATAATCTTTCGACTCTGCACGCCAATAATGAACCGTATCAATATCCGCGTAGAACATAGGCGTCGTATCAAGCTGAAATGGACCCCCAAGTTGTTCGTCATTCTCTCCATACCCCATTTTTTTAATCGAGCCTGTTGTCGGCTGTTCGTCGTCTACGTTGGCAACACCCTTCAAGAAAGGAACAGGATCTGCCCATTGGGGAGCAGATTTTGGTGCAGCAAGTCCGATGAACGATGCGAAAAAAATCATAACGAACACTAAACTAATCCAGGTAAAAGGGAAGCGTAGCCTTCCATAAAATCCTTCCTTCTCTTGAATTTTAGCGACTTGCAACATCCCGACTAAAATAAAACCGATAATGACAATTCGAATGATCGCTAGACTCGCATCGTAAGGAGTAAACGTATCGATTATTGCCACATACGCGACAGTCGCAAATAAAAAAGGAAACACATTGCGGCGACGCACTAGCCACTGCCTCATTAAATACCCGATCAAACAAAATAACAGCAGAAATAAAAATGTCCGTGACACATCACTAATTTCATGAAACTGTCCTGTTATCATCGCTTGAAAAAGGTGTACGATGTGAGCTCCGAATTGAAAAAACCAATGCGGGTCGAAGATTGAACCTGTAAAGTGAACAGAATGAACAACATATAAAATGGCAACGATATAAATTGGGATTGAAAGAAAAGCTGTAATCTTTATATAAGACAACAAAAAAACTAAAGCAGAAAATAAAAGTAGAAGTGGAATAGAAGCGAGCGGGCTAACCTCTTGTATCGGTCGTAACCATTCCCAAAATAAAAGAAAGCCGAGACAATAAAGGACAAATGTATGAAGGGTAAGGTTATTATTTTTTATAATCTTCAGCTTCATCACCCGCCTTCCTTTACAATTATCTCGTGAACTTTTGCGCCTGTTGACCGTAACACTTTTAGTTTATTTGCTTCTACCATAGTCTCTTTGTAACGAACGACGTAAAACAAATCAACTCGAACCGAACGTTGACGAAGATTAGCGAATAGATGAAGCAAATCATCACTTATATTCGCTGTAACTAATACGATCCGGTAGCCTCGCGACTCGTTTTCTATTACTCTTTGAATCTGGTGAGCAAACGGCTCCTCATGAATGGCTTCTACCATTCCTAATTGGTAATAGAGGTGCTGTTTATCATTATGATTTTCCTCGATTAATTGAAAGTCCTTTCCTCCAAAAGCAACTACTAGCTTTCCACCAGACTGAAAGATCGCAAACACGAGAGATGCTGTAACGGTTACAGCCTTTTCAAACAAATCATCGTCAGTTTCTTCGTAGCTGGCTACACTGTTATCTAAAAAAAGAAGTGTTTTGTTATTTGACTCTTGTTCAAATTGCTTTGTAACTAATTGATTTCGTTTCGCAGTCGTTTTCCAGTCAATCCAAGACAGACGATCGCCAGCAATATATTCGCGAATTCCGACAACAGTCGCGACGTCTTGTTTACTTTCGGCCGCTGATGCCCTTCCGTTACCACTTCCCCAGTTAGATGAATTCCAGCCTACTTGCTCAATCCGTGGATAAACAAAAAGAGTGTCTTCCACTTCACAGACAGCCTCCTTTTGTATGAATCCAAATAAATCGCCTGTCTTTAGAACAATATGTGAAAAGGAATGCTTTCCTCTTGGTACAGAAGAAAGCTCATACGTATACGTCAGCTGCCGTTTAAAAAGTGGAAAGAAAATAGCTTTCGCATCTGTTGGTGATGATAGATTGTTCGTTAGCTTTAAAGCGAGTTTATCCTCTACAATGAGATAAAAAAGAGGGAAAAATGATTTTTTTATTTCAATTGTTACTTTTAACGATTGGCCTGCATGCTGAGCATCGTTTGGCAACAGTCGTTTAAGCTTCATCGTTCTTAACGGAAAGAAGCCGATGATAATCGCATAAACGATTAGAGGAACGACACTATAAAATAAAAACCAGCTTACAAATCCGCCTTGAAACATCGCATATGCAAACATAATACCGATTAAGACGAGAGTAAATAGCCACTTCGCAGTTCTTCGAATCATTCGCTACATCCTTTTGACGACAGGAACTGGTACTTTGTCGCATAATTCTGTTATGATTTCCACCACTTGTTTACTAGTAAACAATGCTTCTTGGCTCAACACGATTCGATGAGAAAAAACGTACGGAACTAAATATTTTACGTCATCAGGAATGACATAGTCACGCCCTCGAATATAGGCATAGCTTTTCGCAGCATTCATCAGTAAGAGTGTTCCGCGTGGGCTGACACCAAGCGCAATGCTAGAATTACTTCTTGTTTTATTCACGATTTCTACGATATAACGTTTCACCACTTCATCGACAAAAACATTCTTTACCATTGCTTGCATTTCAGTAAGCTCTGTAAGCGTAATGACTGGTTCAACCTCTTCAAAGGGTTCGTCTTTTTCAAAGCGATGTAGCACTTCAAGTTCTTCTTCCTCAGTCGGATAGCCAATCTTCAGTTTAAGTAAAAAGCGATCGAGCTGTGCTTCTGGAAGTGGATACGTTCCTTCATACTCAATTGGGTTTTGCGTTGCCATAACAAAAAAAGGCCGATACAGTTCGTGCGTCGTCCCATCTACCGTCACGTTTCCTTCTTCCATCCCTTCAAGTAAAGCGGACTGCGTTTTTGGAGACGTTCGATTAATTTCATCTGCCAAAATAATATGACCCATAAGCGGGCCTTGTTTATATACAAAAGCTTGTTCCTTTTGATTATAAATGGAGAGACCTGTTAAATCTGAGGGTAGCAAATCGGGAGTAAATTGAATCCGACTAAACTTTGCGCTCACAGACTTCGCAATCGTCTTCACAAGCAACGTTTTTCCAACACCTGGAACATCTTCAAGCAACACATGACCATTTGCCAACAAAGCAGTTAAACTTAACTCAATCGCTTCTCGTTTACCAATGATTACTTTTTCAACGTTA
>DKGO01000055.1:0-30424 GCA_002453315.1 Caryophanales bacterium UBA6768
TTATAATCCTGAAAAGGCAAAGCAGCTATTGAAAGATTCAGGGGTAGATAACCCGTCATTTACGATGGTCCATCGTTCTACACCTTATTACGGCAGAATAGCTGAAGCGATACAAAGTCAATTACAAGACATTGGCTTTGAAGTAAATCTTGAGCCGATGGAAATCGTTTCAGCCGACGGTAACTTTTTCGTAGATCAAAAAAGCAATGCCTATTTAACGATCTATACGGGGCGGGTCGATCCTCAGCAAGCAGTTGAACTTTTATTCTCTGGAGAGAGTTTTTATAATGTCGGTGGTCAACCACATTCAAAAATTGATTCACTCATATCTGAAGCTTCTACCGTTTATGACCAAGAAGAACGAGCTTCTATTTATCGTGAAATTAGCAAAGAAACGATTCTCGAAGAAGCGATTCAAGTCCCGCTCATCTTTTCACCAAGAATAGCGGCAATGAAAGACGAATTGAAAGGCTTTGAACATAACTTGTTAGGCAAGCCGCTGTATTCAGAACTGTGGAAAGAACAGTAGGAAAAGTGGAGTGGCAAATACGCCACTCCACTAAAAATTAAATTTCATCGCTTTTGAAAATCCAATGATTATTGACATTTAGACGAAGAACGGGATACAAAACTGAAGTCAATAATTGGGGGCAGATTAAATTCTTCGACCGGTTTTTAAAATTTAAAGTAAAAGGGGTATTTATTATGGCAAAAACATGTGGGAAAAGGTTTTTGTTCGTAGTGTTATTAGTTCTTGTTTTTAGTGGATGTTCTTCAACGTCAGAAAATACTCAATCCAAAGAGATCGAGGGTGTTCAACAAGGAGGTGAAGTCACTGTCGGTTACTATGCAGATATTTCAAGTTATGACCCAAGTTTGGCAACTTCAGGCGGTGATCAAACGTTACTCTACTTTGTTTATGACACTTTAATTAATTACAGTCCTGATTTGAAGCCAATCCCAGGTTTAGCAAAATCATGGGAATATACCGATAATAAAACGCTAGTTTTTACTCTCCAAGAAGATGTGACTTTTCATGATGGAACAGCCCTAGATGCTGAAGCCGTTAAACATCATGTTGAATATATGAACCGAGAAGAATCAGTAGTACCTGATCTTCAAAATGTTGAATCTGTTGAAGTCATCGATCCGCTAACAGTTGCTTTTCATTTTAAAAAACCAGACTCTTCTGTTTTATTAGCATTATCAGATAGAGCTGGTATGGTTGTAAGCCCTGCCGCGGTAGCAAAACACAAGGAAGAATATGCTGCACATCCGGTAGGCACTGGTCCTTTTAAATTAGTAGATCGGATTCCAAATAATGAAATTAATTTAGAACGATATGAAGACTATTGGCAAGAAAATCTTCCACATCTTGATAACGTAAAAGTGAAAATTATGACTGATGAAAATTCTATGGTTAATGCTTTAAAATCAGACGAAGTACAAGTCATTGGTGGTGTGACTCCAACGAGCATTCAAACATTAGAAGAATCTGAACAACTCAAATTACATGCCGATTCATCCTCGATCTTTCAATACATGTGGCTTGTTACTTCCAAGCCCCCATTAAATAAAAAAGAAGTTCGTTTAGCCATTTCACATGCAATAAATCGAGATGAACTAGCAAAGATACTCACTTTTGGAACAGGAGAGGCGGCTTATACGCCATTTCCAGAAGGGCATTGGGCCCACGATCCCAATTTGGAAATTGCCTATGATCCTGAAAAAGCGAAACAATTATTAAAAGATGCTAACGTTGGCGAAGTAAATTTGGATATTGTGTTAAAGCCAGATGCTTACAGTAATAGAATTGGTGAAGCAATTAAAGGCCAGTTAGAGGATGTTGGTATAAATGTTAATTTACTACCAACTGAAGTAACGAAAATGACCTCTGAGTTTTATGTACAAAAGAAATACCACAGTATGTTAGCAAGGTGGACGGGGGCACCTGATACAGGATTAAATCTTCGTTTAATGTTTGGAAAAGATAGTTTACAAAATGTAGGTGATTATGTTAACCAAGACTTTGAATCTATAATCACCTCAATTTTTGAAACAACAGATTTAGAGGATCAGGGCAAACTAATAAGTGAAGCATCTCAAATTATTATTTTAGACGATGCTGTTGGTATCCCGCTTTTTTATGAACCATCCATTGTAGCAATGAATAAAAAGTTAAGTGGTTATGAACCAAATCAGTTAGGCAAACAAAGATTACAGTTTCTTCATTATTGAATCTTAATAGGAAGAGGTGAGAATACATGCGCAATTTTTGGCCACGTAATTTGCAAAAAAAATTAGTTTATCGTTTAGGTGAAAAGCCATTACATGATTACTTGATAGATAATGGAATTGAAGCCCCAAATGAAACGGCTTACACATTTTATGGTACAAAAATTACTTGGAAAGAGTTAAATGAAAGTACGGATCGACTTGCACAATTTTTAAAAAATAAAGGGATAAAAAAGAATGATCGAGTAGCATTATTTATGCAAAATTGTCCGCAGTACCTCATAGGTCATTATGCAATTCAGAAGCTAGGTGTAACTGTCGTTCCTTTCAATCCAATGTATAAACAATCTGAGCTTAAATATTTAATGAATGAGGCAGAAGTGAAAGGAATAATCTTAAGTCAAGAACTGTATTCAGAAGTAGATGCAATTAGAAAACAAGTACGTTCATTAGAGTTAATTGTTACCACTCATTATACAGATTTTATTCCAACGAAGCCTTCTTTAAAACTGCCAGATGAATTTAACACAAAAAAAATATCGTTTACTGATACTTACGATTTGATTGAAATCTTGGCGAGTGTTTCTCCACTTACGGAACGGGAGAAAATAAATTTATGGGAAGATGTCGGACTGTTAGTATTTACATCAGGGACTACAGGGAGACCGAAAGGAGCAATGATAACTTATGGTAATGCTTTATTCAAAACGGCAGCTACCGTTCAAGCTAATGAAATTAAACAAAGTGCTCATTTTTTAGCGGTTGCTCCCTTTTGTCATATTGCAGGCATGTTACTCGGGGTAAACATTCCTATTTACAGTGCGTGTAAAAATGTTATGTTGTCTCGATTTGAAGCAGAAACAGTCATTTCGGCTATAGAAAAATATAAAATAAATAACTGGTATAGTGTTGCACCAATGAACGTGGAGATATTAAACTTTCCGACTATAGAAAATAGAGACTTATCTTCACTCAAATATAATTATGGTACAAGTTTTGGAATTTCAATAGATAAACAATTGGCTGACGAATGGAATGAACTAACTGAGGGCGGTTTATTATTTGAATCATCTTATGGTTTAAGCGAAACTCATTCAGCGGACACCTTTATGCCGCGGGATAAAATTAAGTTTGGTTCTTGTGGGATTGCTACCTACAATACAGAAATCAAGATCATTGATCCGGATTCTGGAAAAGAACTACCCGTAGGAAACCAAGGTGAAATTGTTATAAAAAGTCCCGGTGTTTTCAAAGGATATCTAAACCAGCCCGAGGCTACGTCGGAAACATTACGGGATGGTTGGCTTTACACTGGCGATATTGGAAAAGTCGATGAAGATGGTTATGTGTATTTTCTCGGCCGAATTAAAGAAATGATTAAGTCATCAGGATATAGCGTGTTTCCTGAAGATGTCGAAGCGTTAATGAAAGAGCATGAAGCCATTCTTCAAGTGGCTACAATCGGGGTACCTGATAAAACAAGGGGTGAAACTGTTAAGGCTTTTATCGTCTTGAAGCCAGATTACGTTGGGAAAATAAGCGAAGAAGAGATTATAAATTGGGCAAAAGACCATATCGCCGCTTATAAATACCCACGTGAAATCGAATTTCGTCAAAGTCTTCCGGCGACGAGCTCAGGTAAAGTGTTAAGAAGATTGTTAGTCGAAGAGTAAATGGAAAGAACAGTGCAAAAGGTGGAGTGGCAAATATGTCACTCCACAAATAATTTAGGAGGCACAGCATTGGGTAAAACATTCCTTACTTCTATAAAAGCATTCTTATTGTTAACTATTGCAATTCTAGTTATTGGTTGTTCCGCTGAGACAGATACAAATAAAAATCCATCCCATTCAGATAAAGGTACACCTCAACAAGGTGGGGAAGTGACTGTTGCTTACATAACAGATGCGACAAATTATGATCCCATTCTGAGCAGTAGCGCAGATGATAATCCAATACTATGGCCAATCTATGATACGTTAATTTCCTTTACTTCTGAACTTGAACCAGCACCTGGATTGGCAGAATCATGGGAATTCCTAGATGATACAACGTTAGAGCTTCAGCTTAGAGAAGGTGTAACCTTTCATGACGGGACAGCATTTGATGCGGAGGCGGTCAAATTTAATATTGAGCGGAGTATTTCTGAGGAATCACAAGTCTCCGATCTTGACAGTGTCGAAAAAGCCGAGGTTGTTGATGAAAAGACAGTTAAAATACATTTAAAGCAAGAGGACTCTTCTCTACTGTTAGCTTTATCAGACCGAGCTGGCATGATCGTATCGCCAACTGCCGTAAAAAAAAGCGAAAAAGATTTTTCACAAAACCCTATCGGAGCAGGACCATTTAAGCTGGTAAATCGGGTACCGAACGGAGAGGTTGTTTTTGAAGCGTATGAAGATTACTGGCAAGAAGGGCAGCCGTATGTAGATAAACTAACTATAAAAATAATGGCAGATGAAAACACACGGATTAATGCGCTTAAATCGGGTGAAATTGATCTCGCAGTTCACATCTCACCGGGAAATGCTCAAAGTCTCGAAAATGATGTAAATGTTGTCCTAAAAGATGCGTTGCCGATCCGAGTTAGGGCCATCTATTTAAATACATCAATGCCACCACTTGATAATCAAGCAGTTCGACTCGCTGTTCAACATGGTATTGATCGGGAAGCGCTTATACAAGGAGTTAATCTAGGCAAAGGAGAAGTTGCCACTCAAGTGTTCCCGAAACAATATTGGGCTGCTAATAAAAATATGGAAATTAAATATGATCCGGAAAAGTCTAAAAAACTGTTAAAAGAAGCGGGACATGAAAATGTTTCGTTTACTTTAATCCAATTTGCAATGGCACAAGAAATTAAAATGGCAGAAGCGATAAAAGGCCAATTAGCAGAAGTGGGGATAGACGTTAAACTTGATTCGATGGAAGTGAACACAGGAACTGCAAGTTTTTTCGCTGAAAAGAAAGCACCTGCATTCTACTCAACTTGGACAGGCAGACCTGACCCACAAATTACGATTAATCAATTGTTTTCCAAAGACAGTTTCTATAATCCTGGAGGCTACTCGACTTCAGAAATTGAATCACTTATTTCTAAAGCAGCTTCAACCTATGATCAAGATGAACGAGCTACACTATATAAAGAAATTAATGAGAAAGCTATCTTGGAAGAAGCCATGATCATACCAATTATATTTGAACCAGTCGTCTCTGCCATGAATCAACAAGTACAAGGATTCGAACCGAATATGATGGGTAAACCTGTCTTTTCTTCTATTTGGTTAGACCAATGAGTTACAGTGACACGGGCAATACGACACGCTATCTTTCATACACATTTCTCAAAATTAGGTTATCATTAAAGGTAACTATGAAAATGGGGGGTTATGATAAAGGTGCGTGAAGCGATAAAACAAACGCTATCGTTACGTGGGATTGAAGTCGATAAAGCAGATTATCCGTATGTAGAGCTTCAAATGATGTTAGTTAAACAGTTGGAAGGTGAGCTTGCAAACTTTAAATTAAACGATGTTGTTCCAGCCACTGTCTATCGAGCGGAGGTGGCAAAGGAATGAAAGCGCTTCACTATAAAACAGTCTCAGACATTGCTCCAAAACTAAAAAAGAAAGAACTTTCTCCGGTTGATTTAACGAACGTGATGTTCGATCGGATTGACGAAGTTGATGAACAAATCAATTCATATATTACTGTGATGAAGCAGGAAGCGCTGGCGGATGCTAAGCGAGCAGAACAAGAAATCATGGATGGACATTATCGTGGGCCGCTCCATGGAGTTCCAATTGCAGTTAAGGATTTGCTTAACACAAAAGGCATTCGAACGACGTCAGGCTCGAAGGTACTGGCAGATAATCTTCCGGACCTTGATGCAACAGTTATAACGAAGCTCCGCGAAGCAGGAGCGATAATTCTAGGAAAGTTAAACATGCACGAATTTGCTTTCGGTGTCACAAATAAAAACAACCATTATGGCGATGCGAAAAACCCGTGGGATGTTGAACGCACACCAGGAGGTTCAAGTGGAGGAAGCGGTGCAGCCGTTGCGGCAGGGCTCGCTTTTGTGGCTATCGGCTCTGATACCGGAGGATCGATCCGAACGCCAGCTGCATTGTGTGGTATATACGGTCTTAAGCCAACCTTCGGACGTGTAAGTAAGCATGGTGCAATTCCCCTTGCATGGTCATTGGATCATCTCGGTCCGATGGCCCGAAATGTAGAAGATCTGGCGATTGCCCTTGAAGCAATTGCAGGGTTTGATAGCAATGATCCGACGACAGTAGAAAAATCGGTACCCCGATATCAGTCTGAGCTACATGATACGTTAGCTGGAATTAAAATTGGGGTACCAACTAACTACTTTTTTGATTTTGTTGAAGAGGAAGTTGAACAGTCTGTCAGACACGCAATAGCTACAATGGAAAAGCTAGGTGCTACACTTGTAGACATTAACATTCCTGAGCTTTCACTAGCTGAATTTAGTGAACTTGTGACGATTCAAGCCGAAGCGGCGACATATCATCATGACATGCTCACAGAAAAAAGCCATCTTTATGGAAATGATGTTCGAACGACCCTGCAAGCGGGAGAACTCGTTACAGCAGTACAGTACATTCAAGCTCAACAAGCGAGACGAAAAATTCAAGAAGCTGTCTCACGAGCGTTTGCAGAAGTTGATGTAATTGCAGCACCATCCTTGCCGATGACAGCTCCGAAGTGGAAAGAAAACTTTAAAATCATTAAAGGGGAGAGTAAGGCAATCACTGCTGAATTTGTTCGGTTTGCAGCTCCTGCCAACTTAACCGGAATCCCATCATTGTCGCTACCGACAGGGTTTTCATCGGACGGACTGCCGATGTCGATGCAACTTATGGGTAGAGCTTTTGAAGAACTTAGATTGCTTCAAGTTGCGAGTGCGCTTGAAAAAGCATCGCTTACGGACGACCGGATTCCACTTGAATAATATGTCGCATGTAAAAAAGACTATCAGAAAGAAAAATTGATAGTCTTTTTTTATTTGGATTTCTGTGAACTAAATTCTGCTTAGTCACACGACTTTCATAGGATCAGGTTCAATGACTTTTCCTAACAGGACAATATCATCATGAATAGCCGTTTTAGCACTTTTAGGCGCTTCATAATACTCTTCCATTAGCCGACAGAGCTCTCGGATGACAAGAGTTGTCTCACTTATCGCCAACATGAAAAGCACCTCCATTAATAATACCTTTATTCTATAGAAAAAAATCTCCATATGGAAGTATTTAGACAAAAGAAGTCACTAAGCACTAGAAATTGTCATTGATTTCCTCTCGCTCCGTCTAAACAGTTATTTAGATGTAGGCTTTTTGTCTTTCTTCACGCTATTATTCGGATTGTCACCCAAGGTACTCATAACTTCACCCGATGATGCATTGTATGTTTAACCTAAAAAATGAAAAGCACCACTTCGCTAAAAATTTAGCAAAACAGTGCCTTTATTCATTATAAACTTAAAAATGATGCGGCAATTCCAAAATAAATGAGCACGCCTGTAATATCACAAATCGACGTAATCAACGGTGCACTTGCAGTTGCAGGGTCTAATTTTAACTTGTTAAAAATAAACGGTAATGACATTCCGATGAGGCTTCCAGCGACAACGATAAGTGCCATCGTCATTGAAACGACAAGAGCAATGTCTAAGCCACCTCTGTAAAGTCCTATCGTTGAAACTGCAATCGCCATCGTTAACCCTAATGTAATGGAAAGAGCGATCTCTTTCGTAAACATCTTGAACCAGTTTTTTAATTTGACCTCACCAGTTGCGAGTGCCCGTATGACGAGGGTCGCTGACTGAGAACCAGCATTTCCGCCACTATCGACGAGCAAAGGTAGGAAAAACACAAGAGCAATATTTGCTTCAATTACATCTTCAAAGTGGGCAATTCCTGCCCCTGAAAAAACATTCATAAAGACGAGCAAGACGAGCCAGCCAATTCTTTTCCGATAGAGGGTACCAATCGTCGCATTCATAATTCCAGCTTCTAAATCTGCGGTTGATACAGACGCCATTTTATGAAAGTCTTCTGTTGCTTCATATTGCATGACATCTAAAATATCTTCAACATGGACGATACCGACGATTTGCTGTTCCTTATTTACGACCGGGATTGAAACTAAATCGGTATCTCGAAAGACTTTCGCTGCCTCTTCCTGGTCTTCATCAGTACCAAAAGAAACAATTTTTGTCACCATTACATCTGTAATGGATCGATCATCTTTTGCGCCTAATAGCTCCCTTATGGACAATGCACCAGTTAGTTTGTCATCATGATTAATCATATAAAGGTAGTGAATGTTCTTTTTGTTTTTTACATGATTACGCAGGTGTAAAATAGCTTCTTCAATCGTCGAAGAATCTTTAATCACGATAAAATCTTTTTTCATTAATGAACCTGTTGTTTCTGCTTCAAAAACCTCTGGATTGCTTAATTGCATGAGTGGACCTCCTTTGCCATCCACCCGTAAAAAAAGTGGATTCCTTCTTTGTTGTTTTCTACTTTACATTCCAATGGATTAACATCTGAGAATCTTTATCGATTTCCATCACCTACTTAAAAAATACAGTACAAATGCTGATTTAATGTAAAAACACCCCTCTACGTATAGAAGGGTGTTTTCATTATCTTATGTAATCATTATATAAGAGTCACTTAACCTCTATCGTAGAGTTTTAGCACTATATGGCATGGAATAAGCAAAGTAAATGGCTTTTCCGGCTACGTTAGAGACCACCTTACGTCGATGGAACCTGTTAACCCATTGGCGTCTCTCGACGTTTTTGGGCAGTAGCTTATCTCCATATAGGAGCCTCACCTAACGAGGGTATGTTTTATTGTCGATACTTGCGAAGAATAACAAATATAATGCGGATTGTCAAATGTTCGATAGCAAATAATCCAGGTTTAGTGCAGGAAAGTTGTGCTATAAAGGGAGCATGAGTGTGGAATGGGAGTGTTGTGCGTACATATAATTGATATCTTGCGCAATTTTGAAATGAACCTTTTAATTTAGATTGCTTTTGGATGTCAACAAACGAGTGTGCCTCTTTAAGTAACAATCTGTAAGAATATGAGGAAATCTAGTATATGGCAATTAATGCTTCCGTCCAATTATTCTAAAATTAATGCTCTCATTATACTTAATGTTGTGAATATTGTAATATAAACATATTTAATCGTTCCTCATATAAAAATAAAAGCAAGAAAAATATTTATGATTGGGCAGTTGATACAGTAGTTGTTCATTTGCGAAAGGATGCAATTGGGGGGGAGGGATAATTTGAATAAATTTCTATTACACATCGAGGGGTTAACGGTTTTGTTATTAAGCGTTTATTTTTATTTCCACTTGCAATTTAGCTGGGTTGTGTTTGCCATCTTATTATTATCACCAGACTTATCAGCACTTGGGTATTTAAAAAACGTGAAGGTTGGTTCGGTGCTATATAATTTATTTCATACTTACACGATTCCAGTGGCGGTCATGGTAGGAGGTTTATTGTTGGATAACAGCCTTGCTGTCATGATTAGCCTCATTTGGATTGCCCATATCGGAATGGATAGACTGTGTGGTTTTGGATTAAAATATCCAACGACATTTCAAGATACGCATCTTAATCGTGTTTGAATGACGAAGAAAGCTTGAGGTTGCGCCTCAAGCTTTTTCACTCTGTTTTTTAGTCGATCTGTTATTCAGGGAGATGTTGCCGATCATTTCCGTGCTAGTTAATTGTCATACAACTTCGCATAATCTCCTTGATTATTCATCAGTTCCTCATGACTTCCTTGCTCGATAATCTTTCCATTTTTCAGCATAATGATTTTGTCAGCCCCTTGGATTGTGTTGAGACGATGGGCAATGATAAAGCTCGTTCTTCCACGCATGAGATGATGTAACGCTTCTTGAATTTTTAACTCTGTAATCGTATCAATATTACTCGTCGCTTCATCTAAAATGAGAATCGCCGGGTCTCTAATCATCGCACGCGCAATTGTTACTAATTGCTTTTGCCCTTGACTAATGCCACTACCTGCTTCGTTTAAAATTGTATCGTAACCATCCGGTAGCTTATGAATGAAATCATGAGCATTGGCAGCCTTAGCTGCAGCAACTACTTCATCATCAGTCGCTTCCAACCGCCCATAACGGATATTTTCGCGTATCGTTCCATGGAACAAATATGAATCTTGCAACACAAAACCCATATGGGAGCGGAGACTCGAACGTTTAATCTCTTTGAGATCAATGCCGTCTAGCGTAATTTTTCCTGTATCGTAATTATAAAAGCGGGAGACGAGGTTAATGATCGTTGTTTTTCCAGCTCCTGTATGGCCAACAAAAGCAACCTTTTGTCCCGGTTGTACTTCAAAGCTAATATTTTGCAACACTTGTTGCTCTTCATAGGCAAATGATACATTTTGAAAAGAAAAATGCCCCGTTGTCGTTTGAAGCTCTTTTGCCTCTGTCTCATCTAATTCTTCTTGTTTCTCATCTATTACAGCAAAGACACGCTCAGCACCAGCAATCGCTGATAATAAAACGTTAAATTGGTTCGATAGTTCGTTCAGCGGTCGCGTAAATTGTCTTGCATATTCAGTGAAAATCACGATAATCCCGACAGTGATATACCCTTTAATCGCAAGAATCCCGCCGAATAATGCGATTAATCCAAAGCTTAAAAAGTTGAGCATGTTCATCACTTTCGGAATAAAGCCCGCAATCGTCATTGACCAGAAATTAGACAGCTCTAATTGATCGTTTTTTTCCTTAAATTCGCGGATGACTCTTTTTTCTTGGGCAAAAGCTTTCACGACATGCTGCCCTGACACCGTTTCTTCTACATACCCATTCAGTTCACCTAAATCATGTTGTTGTAATTTGTATAAAGGGCCCGTTCGTTTCGTAATCCAGCGCATCGCGATGTACATTAACGGAATGATTGACATCGTAATTAAAGTGAGTAACGGGCTGAGAATAAGCATCACTGTTACAGTGCCGACGAGCGTTAAAATGCTCGTAAAAATTTGGATAATCGACTGGTTTAACGTATTGTTCACATTATCGATATCATTCGTCACCCGGCTCATTAATTCCCCGTGCTGCCGTTTATCAAAATAAGCGATTGGCAAGCGATGAAACTGATGAAACAAATTTTCACGCAATTGATATACTGTGTTTTGGGCAATTTGAATCATCCAAAAGTTTTGGAAGAAAATAGCCGAAGAATGAAATAAATAAATAAAAATTAACGCAATGAGCAACGTACCAAGCCCAGCCATCTGTTTTTGGACGATAAAGTCATCAATCGCCATCCCGATTAAATAAGGTCCGAGCAAGCTTAACCCTGAGCTAATTAAAACCATGAAAATAACACTCGTTAGCCTCATTTTCTCTCTTGCTAAATAAGACCAAATGCGTTTAATCGTAGCGACGCTATTTTTTGCTCTCTTTTGTTTATTACTAGCTGTCTCATCCAAAGGCAATTTTTCATATTGAAAAGGACGCTTAAGTTGATTTATAAACATGGGTATGCTCCTTTCCAAATTGGGACTTGACGATCGCTTGATACAGGGTAGACTTCTTTAACAATTCATCATGTGTTCCGATCGCAAGCACGGCTCCATCGTCCATGAGTAAAATTCGATCAGCTCTCATCGCCGTCGAAACTTTTTGCGTGATGAGTAATGTCGTCGCTTCATCATATTCAAGCATATCTAAGAGACGCTTTTCCGTGATGACATCAAGCGCGCTCGTACTATCATCAAGCATAAGAATGTTTGGTTGGCGCACGAGTGCTCGCGCAATCGAAATTCGCTGCTTTTGTCCACCGGAAAGATTAACACCTCTTTGGCTTATTTCTGTTTCATAGGCGTCTGGTAGCTCCATAATGAGGTGATGAATTTGCGCATCTTTCGCAGCTTGGATCACTTCATCTTCTGTTGCATCTTCTTTTCCCCAAATAATGTTGTCCCTTACTGAACCACTGAATAAAAGCGGACTTTGTGAAACGAATCCGATACTGCCCCGCAGTTCATCTAACGAATAATGTGTAATCGGCTCATCGTCGATCGTAATCGTTCCTGTCTGATGATCGTAAAACCGAAGAATTAACTGAAATAACGTCGTTTTCCCAGATCCTGTTGCCCCCATCACTGCTAGCTTCTCACGGGGATGAATGGAGAATGTTAAATCTTTTAAAACAGGTTGCTGTGCTCCTGGATATGTAAAGGACACGTTCTGAAAATCGACTTTCCCACGTGTAATCGAGAGTTGCCTTTCGGTATGAGGATGAGTGCTGAAATCTTCTTCAACAGATAATACATCACTTAACCGATGAGCCGATGCTTTCGCACGTGAAAATGCCATTGTAATGAACGTGAACATCGAGATTGACATCGCAATGCGTAAAGCATAATTCACGACCGCAACGACATCACCGACCGACGTGTCACCAGCAACAACTTGAACATTCCCAACCCAAATGATGAAAATTAAACTTAAGTTCATAACAAAAAGCAGAACAGGCATCGATGCTTCCACAAATCGAAACGCCGTGCGCGTCACATTCGCTAAGTTTTCATTCGCTTTCGTAAAGCGCTTCTCTTCAAAATTCCGGCGCAAAAATGCTTTAATTAAGCGCATACCCATAAAATTTTCTTGCATAATACTGTTCACTTCGTCCACATTTTGTTGGACACGCTCAAACATGTGACTCGCTTTGCGCAACACCCAAACAAGAAACCCGATGAGTAGCGGGACAGTGACTAAAAAAATCAATGCAAGCTTCGCATTCACGATAAAAGCCATCACAACTCCGCCAAGCACCATTAAAGGCGCTCGCGTCATAATGCGTAACCCCATAAAAATCGTATTTTGAATTTGCCTCACATCATTCGTAAAGCGTGTCACTAAGGAGGACGTTGGATATTTATTTAAGTTCGCGAACGAGAACGACTGAATTTTAGTAAACAGCGTCCTCCGAACATCATAGGCGAATCCCGTGCTCGTATGCGATGCGTAAAATGAATTCACAATCCCAGATGTGAACGCAAGGAAAGCTAGACCAATCATAATGGAGCCCCACATGAGAATATTATTCATATCCTGCGCGACGACCCCATCATTAATCATCTTCCCTAAAAAGAACGGAAGCAGTAGCTCAACCGCCAACTCAACAAACGTTAAACTATACGCAATCGTAATCGGTAATTTATATGGCTTCAAAAAGGAAAGAATATGTTTCACTTGAACCCTCCGAAATCTCGTATCAATGGTCATTCATATGAAATGACTTCGATTATAAGTAGTAAGCTTTAATTTACAAGATTCGAGGGGCGATGTCCATGAAACTAGATTGGTATCACAATGGGGGAGGGGATTGGTGTGTGAAGCAAAATTCAATGTTAACAAATAACTGGTATAGGTTGGCTTACGGAGGAAATAAGGCTGAGGACTATTGAATTTACATTGGTTCATAGTTAATTTGTAGTATACTAATATATACAATTAAAGAGTGTTAAAGGAGCTTTATCTATCATGAATAATTTCCAAGAAAAAGTAAGTTTTATATGGTCAATAGCAGAATTACTAAGAGGACCGTATCGGCCAGAAGATTACGGTGACGTTATTTTACCGATGGCAGTCCTAAGAAGGTTTGATGCCGTTCTTGCGGATACGAAAGAAGAAGTCCTTGAACAATATAAAAAGTATCAAAACCTACCCGAGTCATCACGTGATGAAATTTTAAACCGGGTTGCGAAACAAGGCTTTCATAACACAAGTCAATATGATTTTACAAAACTATTAACTGATCCGGATAATATTGCGGATAACTTACAAGATTACATACATGGATTTTCAGCTTCGGCACGTGACATATTAAGTAATTTTAATTTTGACGTTGATATCGATAAGATGGCAGATAATAATTTGTTGTATTTGGTCGTGCAACGTTTTAATGAAATTGATCTCCATCCTGATGCCGTATCGAATATGGAAATGGGCTACATCTTCGAGGAGTTAATCCGTCGCTTTTCAGAACATGCCGAAGCGGGGGACCACTATACTCCACGTGAAGTGATTACGCTAATGGTTCATTTATTATTTCAAGAAGACGATCCGATTTTGTCGACATCTGGAATTACCCAAACCTTATACGACAGTTGTGCCGGTACGGGCGGGATGGGAACAGTAGCACAAGAATATATTACAAAATACAATCCTGCTGCACACCTTGAATTTTTCGCACAAGAAATTAATGGTGAATCCTACGCTATATCAAAGGCGGATATGCTCATCAAAGGTCAAGACGCAAGCAACATTCGCTTAGGAAACACGTTATCAAATGACCAGTTTAAAGATGAAAAGTTTGATTACTTAATTACAAATCCACCATATGGTGTCGAATGGCGACCGGCTGAAGATGCCGTTCGAGCAGAACATGAAGATTTAGGCTTTAGTGGCCGTTTTGGTGCTGGGTTACCACGCATCGGTGATGGACAACTCCTTTTTTTACAACATTTAGTCTCAAAAATGAAACCAGTAACAGAAGATAATTCACGCGGCTCACGTCTGGCGATTATTATGAACGGCTCACCATTGTTCACAGGTGATGCAGGTAGTGGAGAAAGCGACATTCGTCGTTATTTATTTGAACATGATTTAGTCGAAGGCATCGTCGCTTTACCGAATGACTTATTTTATAACACAGGTATCTCTACATACATTTGGATTTTAACGAATAACAAACAGTCGATTCGCAAAGGAAAAGTCACGCTCGTCAATGCTGTTGATATGTATGAAAAGATGCGTAAAAGCTTAGGCAATAAACGAAATGAAATTACCGAAGAACAAATCAATGAAATTGCCGAATTATATGGCCAAATGAAAGAAAGTGAACATGTCAAAATCTTTAATAATGAAGAATTCGGTTATTACCGCATTCGTGTTGAACGCCCATTACGTTTGAACTTTCAAATCACAGACGAACGGATTGCTAAACTTGATGAGGAACGTGCGTTTATCAATTTAGCGACTTCTCGTAAGCGTAATGAAGCTGAGAAAGAAGTTGAAATTGAAGGAGGCAAGAAACAACAGCAGCAAATAAAAGACGTATTAAATGATTTGAAAAGTGATACCGTTTATAAAAATCGTGAGGAATTTATTGAACTTATCAAGGAAGCGTTTCAGGAAGCGGATATCCAGCTTCGCGCCCCATTACTAAGAGCCATTTGGACAGCCCTTTCAGAACGAGATGAAACAGCGGACGTTTGTATGCGAACGAAAAAGGACATCGAAGCGGATCCAGAACTTAGAGACACGGAAATCATCCCACTTACCGACGATATCGAAGATTATTTCGAACGTGAAGTTCTTCCACACGTACCAGATGCATGGATTGACGAAGAACATACACGAATCGGTTATGAGATCCCATTTACACGATATTTCTATCAATATACGAAACTACGACCATCCTCTGAAATTAAAGCTGAGATTCAAGAGCTAGAAGCTAACATTTTAGAGAAGTTGAAGAAGGTGATGGGGTAATGTCGGAACTAAGGCCATATCCGAAGTATAAAGATAGTGGGGTAGAGTGGATTGGGGAGATACCGGAAGATTGGGTCCTTACTAAAATAAAAAGAATCGCAAAGGTATCATCAAGTAAAAGAATCTATGAAAATCAATACCAAGAATCAGGAATTCCTTTTTATAGATCAAAAGAAATTGTTGAGCTTTCTAAAGGAAAAAAAGTTAGTGCTAATCTTTTTATAAATCAAGATGTTTATTCAGAGATAGAATATAAGTATGGTGTTCCCCAAAAAAATGATTTGTTGATCACATCAATAGGAACCATTGGTGAAGTGTGGATTTCGGATGGAAGAAAATTCTATTATAAAGATGGTAATATCACCCAATTAAAGGCAGAAAAGAATCTACATATAAATTTTTTGAAGTATTGCTTTAATTCAAATCTTTTTAATGAACAATATAATTTAATGTCTGACGGCTCAACCCTGATGGCATTAACTATTGAAAAAATAAATGAATTATTAGTTATTTTGCCAAGAATTGATCAACAAAAAACAATAACAAATTTCTTAGATCCAAAAACCGTCCAAATCGATTCACTCATTGCTGACAAAGAACGCTTAATCGAATTACTAGAAGAAAAACGCCAAGCAGTGATTACAGAAACGGTCACAAAAGGCTTAGACCCCAATGTGAAAATGAAGGATTCTGGGATTGAGTGGATTGGGAAGATACCAGAGCATTGGGATATAGTGAAATTGAAATGGCTATCCGAAATCGAACTAAGTAATGTGGATAAAAAGACAGTTAAAGGGGAAGAACCAGTTTTATTATGCAACTATGTAGACGTTTATTACAATAACATAATTACCCTTGATTTAGACTTTATGGACGCAACAGCGAAAAAGGAAGAAATTAATAAGTTTAGCTTAAAGGAAGATGACGTTATTATTACAAAGGATTCAGAAGACCCAAATGACATTGCTGTACCTACCTGGGTTTCTCAAACTATGGGTAATGTTTTATGTGGGTATCATCTTGCTCATATAAGACCTAAGCCGGCTTTATCAGGGAAATACTTATTGTATTGTTTGTTATCAACTAGATTTCAAGAGCAATTTCATTCACTTGCTTATGGTGTAACGAGGTATGGAATATTAAAGGGAGATATAGAGAATAGTTTGTTTAATTTACCTCCCTTCTATGAACAAGTAGAAATTTCAGAGTATTTGACTAAAGTTGATAAAAAAATTGAAAGCATAGTTTGTCAAATAAAAGATCAAATTACCAAACTCAAAGAATACCGTGAATCTCTCATTTACGAAGCGGTTACTGGGAAAATTGATTTAAGAGATTATGAAGCGGACGTAGAAGATTTAAATTGGGAAGATTATGGAAAGGTTGCTGAAGTGAATGAACCATATTAATAGTGATGCGAAATCAATTAGGCAGCTTTTAAGTACGCGTTATAAAGTGCAATATTACCAAAGAGAATATAGTTGGCAAACGAAACAAATTCAAGAACTCATAGAAGATTTAACGAGGACTTTTTATGAAAATTATGAAGAAGGTGATCTTCAACGTGATGTACGCCATTACGGTGGGTACTTTTTAGGACCAGTTATTTTGACGAGTGATGGCGCAATTATTGACGGACAGCAACGGCTATCAACGATAACTTTATTGTTCATTTATTTGAACCATTTGCAAGCAGATTTTGCTAATAAAGTAAATGTCGATCAACTAATCTTTTCCGAACAATATGGGGAGAAAACTTTCACAATTAATGTTGAAGAAAGAGAACAATGTCTCGAATCATTATACACACGTAACAATTATGAAATTAAAAATACAGATAATGAAAGCGTCATTAATTTAGCGAACCGTTATAAAGATATTGAAAAATTTTTCCCGGAAGATATGGATGAGCCTGCTATTCCTGTATTTATTGAGTGGTTAAAAGAAAAAGTAGTCTTCGTTTAGATTGTGACGAATACAGAGCAAGATGCGCATAAAGTCTTCGTTGCGATGAATGACCGTGGGTTAAGGCTAACCCCGGTAGAGATGTTAAAAGGCTATTTACTATCTGAAATCACCGACAATACAGTAAGAAATCAAATGAACGATATTTGGAAAGAGAAAGTATTAAATCTTAAAGAGATTGAAAAAGATGGAGACGCAGATTTTATTAAAAACTGGCTCCGTGCGCAATATGCTGAAACACAACGTGGTAGGCGTAAAGGTGCAAAAAACCTAGACTATGAAATCATTGGGGATACACCACATAAATGGGTACGAGAAAACAGCTTAAAATTAGGCTTGGAAAATAGTGTTGATTTTGAAAGGTTTATCTCGGTGAACTTTGAGAAGTATTCAAATGTTTATATGAACTTGAAAAAATATGCAGAAGAGTTTCACGCAGATTTTGCCCATGTATATTATAATGCACATCGTAATTTCACGTTACAATATCAACTTATTTTAGCAGCGATTGCACCAGAAGATGATCAAGATACAATCAATAAAAAAATAAAAGTTGTCTCTCGATTTATTGACCAATTTATTGCAAGAAGAGTATTTAACTTTAGGTCAATGAATTATTCAACAGTACTTTATACTGTATTTAATTTAACAGTTGAAATTAGACGCAAGAATATAGATGACTTAATTACGATTGTCAAAAAGCACCTAAGTCAAATGGAACTAGATTTAGAAGCGATCGACAATTTTTATATGAATCAATATACGAAACGATTTATCTTTCATAACTTAGCTAGGATGACTCAATATATTGAGGATAAAGTGGGCTTAAATACAAGGTTTGATGATTATATCGATCGAGTTCAAAGCAACTCTTATGATATTGAACACATTTTACCAAATGATATTTTAGCCATTGATAATCAAGATGAATTTAACTCATTGGATGAATTTAATCGTTATCGTGATTCTTTTGGTGCATTGGTACTGTTACCAAAAGATAAAAATCGCAGTTTACAAGATATGCCATATAAAGATAAAGTGAAAAAGTATGATAGTGAAAATTTATTAGCTAGAAGTTTACATGAAAATTGTTACACCAATAATCCATTATTTTTAAAGTTTATGAAAGAGGAACAACTGAAATTTAAGCCGTATGAAACATTTGGAAGGAAAGAAATTGATGAGCGGCAGGCACTGTATAAAGAAATTTGTAAGATGAATTGAAATCCAGATGTAATCGATAAAGACTTATAATTGGGGGTGAATTCATGGGCATCGACTATTCCGAAATGGGACTAGAGGAAAATATAGAAACAAGTCTCATCCATTCTGGCTATGAAACACGGAAACTCGAAGGACAAGCCCTAAGCGATTTTAAAACACATGCAATTGATGTCGAGATGCTTTTTACATTTCTCCACGATACCCAGCCGAAGCATGTGGAGCGGTTGAAAAAAATACACGGAGTGAATTATGAGCGGAATGTCTTAAATCGGTTGAATCAAGAGATTAATCGAAGAGGGATTATAGATTGCTTACGCAATAAAATAAGAGATCGCGGTGTGGAATTACGTCTTATGTATAATAAGCCTCCGACCACACGTAACCGTATGCTCGTGGAAAATTATCAAAAAAACATTTTCACCGTCAGTAGACAAGTCTACTACAGTCACAATAACAACAATAGTTTAGATATGGTCTTATTTTTAAATGGCTTCCCTATCGTTGTCATGGAGTTGAAAAATCAACTAACAGGGCAAACGTATGAACATGCAGAAGCGCAACTAAAGCGGGATCGTGATCCAAATGAGTTGTTATTTCAATTTAAGAAGCGTGTCATCGTCTATTTTGCAGTTGATACTGATGACATCTCCATGACGACAAGGCTTAATCGAGATGCCACATACTTTTTACCGTTTAACAGGGGACATGACGGTGGGGAAGGTAACCCTGTGATTTACAATAACTACCGAACGTCTTATTTGTGGAACGATGTGTTACAGAAGGACAGTGTACTCGATTTGCTTTTCAGATTCGTCTATGTTGAACAAAAAGATATTCGTGACAGTAATGGTGAAATTATTGATAAAAGAGAAATTGTGATATTTCCAAGATATCATCAATTAGATGTCGTTAGAAAAATCGAATCCGATGTCAGTAAAAATAAAGTCGGTGCAAACTATCTAGTCCAACATTCTGCTGGGAGCGGAAAAACGAATAGCATCGCTTGGTTATCTCATCGGTTAGCGAAACTACATGATGAAAATAATGATTCTATTTTCGATAGTGTCATTGTCATTACAGACCGACGAGTGTTAGATAAGCAGTTACAAGATGCGATTTATCAGCTTGAACATGAAGCTGGATTTGTTGCAAAAATTGATGAAGACTCTAAACAACTTGCTGATGCAATAAACAATAAGACACGAATTATTATAACGACGTTACAGAAATTCCCTTTTATCATCGGTGAAGTGAGTGAATTTGAACGCGGCGCTTATGGCATCATTATTGATGAAGCCCATAGTTCACAAGGCGGAAAAGCTTCGACAGCAATGACGAATATTTTATCAGATAAATCACTAGAAGATGCATATGAGCAAGACAAAGTATTGGAAGAAGAGTTAGATGATGTAGAAGAAAGAATTTTGGAAACGATTGAAAAAAGTGGCAAGCAAGAGAACATTTCATTTTTTGCTTTTACCGCAACACCAAAGCCAAAAACGATTGAAAAGTTTGGAACAATGAACCCAGATACAAGCTTACCAGAAGCTTATCATGTGTATTCGATGCGACAAGCGATTGAAGAGGGTTTTATTTTAGACGTACTCCAAAACTATACAACGTATGAAACATTTTTTAAAATTGAAAAAAGTATTAACGATGATCCTGAAGTGGCTAAAAGTAAAGCCTCAAAAGAAATTGCCCGCTACGTTTCACTTCATCCCCACAGTATCGCACAAAAAGCGGCTGTGATGATCGATCATTTTAGACAGTCTGTTCAACATAAAATTGGTGGGCGAGCGAAAGCAATGGTCGTTACTCGCAGTCGTTTACACGCAGTTCGTTACAAACATGCCTTTGATGATTATATTAAGAAGATGAAATATACGGATTTAAATACACTGATTGCCTTTTCTGGAACGGTGGAGGACGATGGAATCCCTTATACTGAAGCGGGAATGAATGATTTTGGAGAGAAGGAACTTCCAGAGCAATTTGCGACGGATAAATATCAAGTGCTTATCGTGGCGGAAAAATATCAAACTGGATTTGATGAACCGTTGCTTCATACGATGTATGTCGATAAACCGCTAAGCGGAATTAAAGCAGTCCAAACATTATCAAGACTGAATAGAACGAGCCCAGGTAAAGAGGATACATTTGTTCTAGATTTTGTGAATGATCCGGAAGAGATTCAAAATGCGTTTCAGCCGTATTACGAAGTAACGGGGTTAAGGGAAGTCACCGACCCGAATATTTTATACGACTTACAATATGAACTTAATGCGATGCAAGTCTACAGATCAACAGAGGTTAATCAAGTAAGCGAACTAGAATTTACTGGAAAGCTCAAAGATAAAAGAGCACAACAACGATTAAACTCACTTATCGACCCTGCAACCGATCGCTTTGAAAACGATTTAACAGAGGAGCAACAAGAAGACTTTAAGGGTGCTGCAACAAAATTTATTCGAACGTATCAGTTTGTGCTGCAAATTGCACCATTTCCAGATATCGAATTGCATAAATTGTATGTGTACTTAACTTATTTACTAAAAAAACTTCCAAGAAGGGTATCTGAGAAAATCTATTTAGCAGATGATATTGCACTAGAATACTATCGAAACGATAAAGTATTTGAAGGTAGGATTAGCCTTGAGACAAAAGGCCAAGTCGACCTGGACCCAACAAAGCACGCCGCTGGTGCTCAACCAGAAGAAGAGACTGAAAAACTCTCATCTATCATTGAGCGAATGAATGAGAGATTTGGTACGGATTTCACTCATCTGGATAAATTAGTGACAGAGACAGTGAAACATATGAAAGGAAATGAATATATTGTCGAAGCTGCAGAAAACAATACGTATGAAAATTATCGATATAGTTTCTCACCAGTATTGAAGGACTTCATCATTGATAACATTGAAGTGAAGGAAGATTATTTGAAACTATTGGAAAACCCTGAGGCGTTGGCCGCTTATGAAGAGTATTTGAGCTTAAAAATTTATAGGGAGTTGAATAATCCACATTAGAAAAATGAAATAATATCTATTTTAATTCATTCATTTTAAAAATGTACATGCTGAATTAATTATGTTTTTAGCCTTGCTTTTGTAAAAGCAAATTTATGTGAAATCACTTGTATTTATAGAGGTAATATTATAAGTAGTAGATATATGCTCAATTATTAAAATAAGGATTAAGGAGAATGTTTTTTGAGTCTTGATAGAGTTATAAAAAAAGTTAGAGATAACGATGTAATTATCTGGGCGGGGTCAGGACTTTCTTTATATTCAGGTATGCCAAGTTCACAGGACATCACCAATATAATCATGAAAAGTTGTACTGAAGAAGAAAAAGAAGGATTTGAAAATATAAACTCACTAAGCAGTGTTACCAGTGACTTTGTCCAAATGAGGAATGGTTCTAGAAATGATTTATATCGATTGTTAAGGAATGCATTTGATATAGAAATTAAAACAAATAAATTTCATCAACTACTATCAGAAATCCCACAAATCAATACCTTGATCACGACTAATTATGATAAGTTATTCGAAAGTGCTTATGGGAATGATTTAGATGTAATAACAAATGATGAAGATATCTCGTTAATTAATAAAAAAAGAGTATTATATAAAATTCATGGTGATATAGATAATTTTAAACAAATCCTAATTACAGATGAAGACTATACTGATTTTTTCAGAAACCAAGATAAACCAATATGGAATAAGGTTAAGTCACTATTGGCTGAAAAGACTGTGATATTTTTGGGTTATAGTTTAGAGGATCAAAATATTAAATATTTAATTGATAATATATTTAATGTTATGGGATCATTTAAAAAAGAATCCTTTATAGTAACCCCGTCGCTCCAACCACATCGTGAGAAACTTTTTAATAAAAGTGGAGTAACCCATATAAAAATGACTGGGGAAGACTTTATTGCACATATTCATACGAAGATAAAAAGAAATTTATTAATTGATGTGGAGAAAGGCAGGCTCCAACCAGAACTAGTAGTAAATTCAATTAAAAAGGATGGAATTAAACCTGAATTCATTTTAAATGAAAAAGGTGCCAAACTGAGCAGTATTGGTGCTGATGATAACGACTCGAAAATAAATTTAAATATTAAGTTTACTGGTGTTGATTTTTGGGGTCTTTATAAGGAAGCAAATTATAACGTGTTTAAAATTAGTGGAGAAAATATTGAATCATTAAATTCGAATATTGGAGGAATAGATTTACCCAATTTTGAAAATGTTGAGGCCATGTATGTAAAGCCATTACCGACTCATAAGGATATTGTGGATATATATTTTAAGGACAAAGAAAAGCAATTATTAAATGTTAAATTAGAATCCTATGCTGGTAATGGAAGGTGTTTAACACGATTTATTCATAGCAATATAGAGTTTGAGATAAATTATTCAGAAGATAAATTCACATACAAATTTAAAAAAATGAACAGTTTGCAAACTTTAAGAGAGATATTAACTTTTATGAGAATATTGATATCAGGTGAACAGCAATTATATTGTTATTTACATAGTAAAGATAAGGAGATTAATTTTATTCAATTTGATAAATATGAAAATGAAAGTATTTTAAAGAAAATAGATAGAGAATTAATAATAATTAATAAACTAGGTACTATTCAAAACAAATATGGGATTAGATTTAAAAATTTTATATTTGATCTTAGTGTTGAAGATTTATTTATAATAGATATAGTTTGGAATAGCTTGATGGGAGAGAAGGTTAAACTTCATCCTAAACACCTTAATATGTCATTTAAAAAAGCAGATTCAATAAATGGGATTTTGGAAGAAGATGAGACATATTTTATCAAAATAAATGGGTATTTAGAGACTATTGAAGTGTTACAGCACACAATTAAAATTGGTAAATATAGAGTTTTAGAATGTACAGATGCTTATGTAGGGAATAAATCTGAGGTTTTAAAAAGTATTGAGTTAAATGATGAGGAAATTAACATTGTGATTAAAAGTAAGCAAGCGGGCTTTAATGTTTATTTAGAGGATAGTAATATTACCTGATTTATGGATCCACACAGAATTGAACAAATCTTGTTATAAATCTTGCGTAAATTGCTTTACAATATTTTTAACTATTTATATGATGAGACCGTTGTTGGGGGATACCCCAACAATTCGAATTCAAAATTGAATATATTCTCTAGGGGAACTTAGCCATTCTTCATGAATATCTATGAGAACTGCGCCTATTAACCGATTGGCTGATGCGATTTTAGCGAAAAATGCGAATGATCTTCTCACGGCGACGAACTTCCTGGTTTAAGCGCTCAAGTAAATTTGTACTCTTTAATCGGCGATGACCCTTTCCAACAACGGTATATTAGAACGCATCTTCAAAGCCTTCATTTAGTTTTTAGCAGGCTTTCTCATATCTTTTCTTGGCAGCGTAAAAGTCGATTCGTTCGTTTTTCGCTATCCTGGCTAATTGAATATTTGGAAATCGAAAAATAGCTTTCACAGTTTCACGAAATGGATTGGAATCCTTTTTAGGAATGGTACTTAAGATATTCCGCATAAAATGCACTTGACATCTTTGCCAGGAAACACCTGTGAAACGCTGACAGTAATCCAGCATGGGCTTCAGAAATGACGAGTTGTGCTCCAGCAAATTCGCGGTTTTTCAAGTAATCAAAGAAGGTGGCCCAAGATTTCTTCACTTTCGCCATTCTGAATCATGAAACCGATAATTTCGCGTTCGCCTTCTTCCGTTATCCCGAGGGCGATATGGTAGCTTTTTGAAACGACACGATCCTTCTTCTCTTACCTTGATGTACAGGACATCGACCATGATGAATGGAAACGTTGTTTCCGATAGAGAGCAATTTTTCCATTTCTTAACCATTGGCTCAAGTTATGCTGTTATAGCAGAGAAAAACGATTTAGAAATCGTTTTTCCGCAAAACTCTCCTACAATGTGCGAAACTTTCCTTGAGGACACACCAGACATATAAATCTCAAGTATAGAAGCTAAGAAATTCCCTGATATCGCTTAAACAAAGCAGGTTAAAATTTACCGTCTCATGTTCGGGGAACTCTCAAACCCAATGTGCCGATTCGTGTCGTCCAGCCTCTATATAGTAGCCATTGCACTAGGCTAATACATCGATTAGAGCGTTCATATTCAGTTGCTTGAATATATTGGGTACACTGTTCTTCCATTAATGGATTGAAACAAGTCATCAGAGTAGTTTTGATATATCGTCTTTAACGGACTTTTCAACTAAACTTTGTAATTCTTTGGTTTCAATGTAAAATGTAAGTGGGTAATATGATCTGCCTCCAGTTATGTTTTTGTGGTTAAAAACATTGTACCCTGAAGGCGATCATATGGCCCTTTTCTTTTTACACAATTATATGGACTTTATCATTTTTTAAAAACATATTAACCAATTAAATCTGTGAAAACTTCGAGTTACGCCGAGATATCAAGAAAGGACTTTTCTAAATAATAAGCTACATTATTTTGGATGGTTTTTAGGAGTGACTTAAATGCAAAGGGTATCAATCAGGGAAATGAAATATCATAACATGATAAAAATGAATTATACTATTGTCGAGCTACTTAGAGATGAAAATGAAATATCAGGCTTTATTTTTACATTTGAAAACTTAAGATGGATAGATCCTTCGGGTGCCGTGGTTTTCTTGGAGACAATTGCCAACCTAGAAGAACAGAATATACATCTAGAATTTGCCCCTTTAGATAAAACGAGAGCAGCAGTATCTTATGGTATAAATATGGGTATATTTCAAAGGCTGGGTTTGTCTGAATCTGCAAGTAAAGAAGAGGGGAATACTTATTTAGCTCCTAAAAAGGTAACCTGGAATGAGATTTCAAACTTTTTAAGTGCTGAAAATGAGAATATCGAGTATTATTTTGAATTTATTTCAGGTAAAATCTCGGACAAAATTTTAAGATATAATAAACTTTTACACGATGAAAGGATTAGTAAATTGTTTACCTATGTCATAAGGGAACTAATCAGAAACATCTTTGATCACTCGGAGACTAAATATTATTACTATGGTTCACAATTTATACCAAGTACAAATAAAGTAGAATTAGTAATAGCTGACAGAGGTGTAGGATTGAAAAACACGATACCATTTGATGGTGAAGAAAAATGGTTTGACCAGGACACAGCAGAGAATGCTATTAAAAAGGCATTTATACCGGGCATTACTGCGGCTAGTAATCATAGTTATGCATCAGAAGATTATTTAAATTCAGGTTATGGCTTGGCCATGGTAAAAAGATTAGTTTTAGTGGCAGATGGAGTCTTAAGTTTAGCGACATCAGATAAAACAATGACCTTTTCAAATAAAAGTCAAAGAATAATGGATTGTAGTGTCCAAGGTACTATCATTAGGCTAAGAGTGGATTTGGAAAAACTATCTACAGTAGATTTTGATAAACAACTTGATATAGTTTATAAAAAAGCTCAAGCTCTTGATAAGTCTTTAAAGCCTTCAAGAAGATCTCGAACGCTATAAAGTCTTGACTTTATAAGGAATGGGTAGTGTAAAAGGGGATATGCAAATCAAAATTAAATAATAATCCACCCCTGACAAATTAGTTAGGGGATACCCTGACATTGATCCAAACTTATAAAAATAGTATGTTCCAATTAACAATATATTGTGGAGGCTCGCTATATGTACAAGTTAAGTAAGGACAGTGTCGAAAAAGTAGAACCTCTCATGTTTTCAGAGTTGAATATGCAGGAAAGCGATATTGAAGAATTGTTGAGGCAAAACATTGATATGGTATGTAATGAAGAAGAATCAATGTTAATTGTCGGAAAACAAGTGAGAAATGCTCAGCTTGGTCGAAGTGATCTGACGGCGATTGATAATGATGGAAATATTGTGCTAATCGAAATTAAAAGAGATCTTAGGGATATTGGGTCTCGAAGAGAGTCATTTGAATTCCAGGCTATTCGATATGCTGCTAGTTATGCAACGATTGAAGATATTGATGATTTAGTGAATAAAGTGTACGCACCTTATATCGAAAAGTATCGGGATGAATTTAAAGAGGAATCAAAGTCTTTAACGAGTGCAGAGCTTGCGACAAGAAATATAAGTGACTTTTTAGTAGCTAACAATGCCGTTAATGAATTTAATAAAAAGCAAAGAATTATTTTAATTGCCTCCGATTTTGATGCCCAAACACTTTCAGCAGTGGCTTGGTTGAATAATAATTATGTTGATATTAGCTGTTTTAAATTGATTCCCTATAAAATCAGCGATGAAGTTGTAATCAACGTTGAAAAGGTACTCCCAATAGATGATTACGATGAATTTTACGTAGATTTAATTCATTCTTCGTCCACTTTAACAAAAAGGAAAGGAACTTCCTCGCGCCGAAGTTTGCCGAGAATTAATGACATGCTTTCTTGGGGAGTTGTCCAAGAGGGGGATATCATTGTTGCTAAAGGGAGAGATGATGAAGGGACATTATTAGGTAATGGTAATGTTTTAGTGGATGGGGAAGAGAAATCGCTTGCCCTCTGGTTGAAAGAAGTTTATGGATGGTCAAGTGTTCAGACGTATGCTTTTTCAGTCCATAAGGAAAGTGGAAAAACACTTTCTGACATTCGGACGGAATATATGGCTTGGCAGATGGGGAGTCAGGATAGATAAAAAAGGATAACTACATCACAAAGTAGCGTTGAGTTATTCGTAAAAAGCGGTTTTTATTCGATGCTAAATAGGCATTAAGTCACTAACCAGTTTCAGAATAGATATGAATTAGGCATGAGTCAGATAATGAATCGGCTTATGCTTATTTTGTTTTGCTGTTACTTTAAGCACACGATGTTGGGGGCAACCATAACGGTTACGGTGCCATTATCTTTAGAACATTGCTGGAATAGAATCTCATTGTGTGATCTTTCTTATTTTGTCATAACGGATAAAAAAATTACCCGCTTTATACAACAAAATCCTTGCATACAATTTTAATTTTTCGGAATGATAAATACCAAAACAAGGAGATGAATGAATATGGATAAGAAAAACCCGAAAAGAAATGAACCTACAGTTGCACCTGGTATGAATACTCACGATTCTCTAGAAAAGAAAGCAGCGAAAGAGGAAATGAAACAAGATGATTCTACGAAAGTCACACGCCTATATATAGACAGAACACCGGAGGATTAAGGCTTCTTTTCGACTGCATACCCACACTATTTACCTACACGTTAAATAAAAACTTCAGCATGAATTCTTCTAACAAATGTGTTCTACTACTCTCGTATTTATCCACTATTCTTTTACTATGTAAAAACCTATGGTTGCCCGCGATGATTAGGAGATGATAGATTTCTGCTAATGGAAACTTCGCTTACCTTGTGATGGGCTGTTTGAAGATGGCTACACGGAAATTTCCGTTATTGATGACAGTGTCGGGATGGATGAAGAAAAGGTAAGCCAACTGTTCACCTTTAAACCCGAGCGAAAGACAGGTGTTAGACTAGTCAATACCGAACAACGTTTGAAGCGTTTGTACGGCAAAGGTTTGAGTGTTTCTAGTACACTTGGTTTTGGCACGACCATTACATTATTACATTTATTGTACCAACAGACTCTATTTACAACGTGAATAGTAAAGGGTAAAGCACACTTTGATACAAAAAAGGAAAAATCGCTTTTGGACAAACATCATGATTATCGTTCTATTCGCATCAGCACTCACAAGTTTTCGCTTGCTTTCAACTGCCACTCTTGCACAAGGACATCATTGGTGAATATTGCGGATGAATAATTGAGCCATTAGTGCGTACTTTTGAGCCAGTCATGCAGAAAAAAAGAGTCCCCCAGCGCGGACTAGAGGACAGTACAATAAATAAAATGACCTCTTGTAAAATAAATAAAAGTTGCAAGCAAACAATGGTAATTAGGGTGGGCAATACTATTAAAAATATCATATTGCATGATAGAATATACGTAAAGTACTTGGAGGTGCCTTCAATGAAATGGGAAGATGTTTGCCAAGCGTTCCCAGAGCAATGGGTATTGATCGAAGCTGTACAAGCATATACAGATGATGAAAGCAAACGTATTTTGGAAGAAATTGCCCCTTTGAAAAAATTTTCAAATTCTCCTGAGGCAATGAAGGCGTATCAAAAACTTCATCGTGAAAATCCTACAAGGGAATTGTATGTTCTCCATACGAGCCGTAAGGACCCAAATATTATTGAGAAAAAATGGGTAGGTGTAAGGAGATAGTGAAGAAGTTAATCATTGACGAAGGGTTGTTACTTACTGATATGGAATTAACGTTTAAGGGACAATCATTATTGTTAAGACGTGTTTTGATTGATACGGGTTCTGGAAGTACAGTTGTTTCAACGGATTTAGCTGAAACGATTGGAATTGTTGCTGAAGAAAATGACATGATATATCGTATCAGTGGAGTTGGAGGCTCTGAATTTGTTTATTCAAAAACGGTTGATTCTGTAAAAATCGGTGATATGAAAGCAGAAAATTTTTCGTTAGAAATTGGTGCAATGAATTATGGCTTTAAATTAGAGGGAATCATTGGATTGGATTTACTGCAACAAATTAAAGCCATTATTAACATAGGCAAATTAACATTAGAAAATGATTGAAAATGGCAAGTATAGTAATGTTATCCGCTGTACTTGCTATTTATTTTATATTACTTAATTTGAGCAGTTCCAACCACCTCGTATTCTCCATATCAAGTCAAAGAAAGAATATCTATAAACAGGTGGGGGGATTTGCATCTTGCACCAGACTTTGGTTGATTATTGAGGTTCTCCAGTTTAAAAATTGAATCGAAATGGTATAACGTAATTCCATGTTTGTTGAGAAGAGCAGCCCATAATTTCTTTCAATTTACGGCCATTACATTTTTTCACTCGTATTGAATTCACGATACATACGCCTCCCATCGCCAATTCTAAATATTACGGATTAATGTTTTCCAACATTTTTTCATTCTGCTTGCTTGTGCAAACGCTAATACTCACCTTTCTGCTTCGTTAACTCCTCATAAGTCCCTTGCTCAATAATCCTTCCATTTTCCAGTATAATGATTTTGTCTGCCCCTTGGATCGTGTTAAGACGATGGGCAATGATGAAGCTTGTTCTCCCACGCATGATGAAGAATCGACTGAAGGCCTTAAGTAACAAAATTCATTTGTTTTGCTTCCGCTCTTTCATTACTTAGGAATAATTAATAAAGATACGAACACTAATATGTTGTACACTATTTACAAGGTAAATAGCAAAGGGGAAAGCACACTTTGATACAGGGGAAGAAAAGTCGCTTTTGGACAAACATCATGATTATC
>DKGO01000055.1:30668-31097 GCA_002453315.1 Caryophanales bacterium UBA6768
TTGGACAAACATCATGATTATCATTTTATTCGCCTCGGCTCTTACAGGCTTTCGCTTACTTTGGATAAACACATTTAATGAACCAGAACAGCAACCGCACATTACCAATGGGGAGCTTGATTTACGAGACTGGGATTTTTCGGATGGGCGAGCTGTGACGCTGGCAGGGGAATGGGAGTTTTATCCTTATACATTACTTGAAGAACTTCCAGCGAGTAGTCTCGGTAAAAGCTCGCAATCTATTGAAGTGCCAGGAGATTGGTCGCCTGCGTTAAATCCAAATGATCGGAGTCCTTATGGATATGGATCCTATCATTTAAGGATTTTGGTTGATGCTGATAAAGATACGACGTTTAGTATGCGGATACCAAGTGTTCGAAGTGCCTCCGCATTATATGCTAATGGTTTACTAGTCGGAAAATCCGGTGA
>DKGO01000038.1 GCA_002453315.1 Caryophanales bacterium UBA6768
ATTGTTTAATTGATTGGCCCACCAATGTTTTTTTTGTTTCTTTCTTCTTACCCGCTGCACAACATGATGGTTTTTCCGTCATATTAATCCCCCATTACGACTTAAATTATAACTATAAGGCCATTGCTAAAAGTCTCTGCCTTCTTTATACCATACAACTACTATTGCCTGCAAACAACGAATGTCAGGAGCATATTTACTGGAATAGTAGGTGAGGTTTTATTCCCTAGGCTTTTAAGTTACCAGAAAATTCAAAAGAGATTGACGCACATGTAGTGTTTGTATATAATTAAGTTGTCACACATGTGACATTACACCACATGTTGTATACCTACATTACATGTTATAACATGTACAAGACTTCTAGCTTTATGAAAGCGGTGTCACTTTTTTAGAAAACAGTATGGATTCATTCAGTATGAAAAATTTTTAGGAGGGATTTTAGTGAAACCTAATATTCTATTTATTAATGTAGATCAAATGCGTCACGACTGTTTAAGTATTCTTGGTCATCCTGTTGTAGAGACACCCTATTTAGACCAAATGGCTAGGGCCGGCGTCATCTTTTCCAATACTTACTCGGCAACGCCTACGTGTGTTCCTGCAAGAGCTGCAATGATGACAGGAATGAGTCAAAAATCTCATGGGAGGGTTGGCTATGAGGATGGAGTGACATGGAATTATGAACATACTTTACCATCTGAGTTGACAAATGCTGGCTATCAAACTCAATGTGTCGGTAAAATGCACGTCTATCCAACGAGAAAATTATGTGGTTTTCAAAATGTTGTCTTACATGATGGGTATATGCACTACAATCGTTATCAACATAACACAACATTACAGCAGTCATTTGACAAAACAGATGATTATATCCAGTGGTTGCGGGATAAAACAGATGCAAATACTGATTTAATTGATCTCGGATTAGATTGTAATTCATCCGTTACATCAAGACCTTGGAATCATGATGAAAAATATCATCCTACCAATTGGGTTGTTTCTGAATCAATTGATTTCTTACGAAGAAGGGATCCAACAAAACCATTTTTCCTAAAAATGTCTTTTGTCCGGCCTCATCCACCGTTTGATCCACCACAAAGTTTTTATGATCAGTATATAAACGTGGAATTTCCTGATCCAGTTGTCGGGGATTGGGTCGATAAAACGGACCCTTATTTAATGGGACTAGATCCATTAACAGAGAAGGGAATCGTTCCGGAAAAACGACTTAAAAGAGCACGGGCTGCATATTACGCTCTAATTTCCCATATCGATTTTCAAATAGGAAGATTTTTACTTGCCATGAATGAATATGGGGTCCTAAATAATACGATTATCTTCTTTGTTTCCGATCATGGAGAAATGTTAGGTGATCATCAACGGTTTGCCAAAGCCCTACCATATGAGGGAAGTGCCAAAGTACCATTTATTATTTCTGATCCAGGTAATCTACTAGGCATTCAACGGGGTGCCGTAAATGATCAGGCAATAGAATTAAGAGACTTAATGCCATCGATTCTTGACGCGGTTGATGTGCCAATACCTGACACAGTAGATGGTAAAAGTGTTTTGCCGTTGTTAAAAGATGATTCAGCTACTTGGCGTGAACACATCCATGGTGAGCACGAATTAGGGCCAGAGTCACACCACTTTGTCACAAACGGAAAAGAAAAATATATATGGTACTCCCAATCAGGAGAAGAGCAATTTTTCGATTTACAAGTTGATCCATTTGAAATGAACAATGTCATTATTGATGAAGAATATGCAGACCAGATTAAAAAACTTAGAGATTTTCTTATTACCGAATTGGAACATCGTGAAGAAGGATATTCAGACGGGACTCAATTAATCGTGGGAAGAAAACCTAAAACGTGTTTAAATCATATTTTGACTTCTTAAAATTTTCAAGATTATGTTTTAACGAAGCATTTTTAATAGTGTTCTAAATTGCTGAGATTCAATGTCATTATTGATTAGCTAGTTGAGTGCATTATCCCTAAATGGCGACTTTTCTCAGTGATTAAATGAATTTAAAAAAACTGAGTATATGAAGTGGAGGAATTGTATGTCTCAATTAATTATTAAAACAAAACATAAAATAGCGTATAGTTCAGGAAATTTCTCTCTTTATTTAATGCAACAAATGGTTGCCACTTATATTGTCTTTTTTTATGTCGATCATTTGGGCGTCCGTCCTGCTTTAATTGGTGTTGGTATGGTTATTCATAGTATTATCAATGCCTTAGTCCACCCTTTTTTAGGTCATCTTTCAGATAAAACACAAACCCGCTTTGGTCGCAGGGTTCCTTATATGATGATTGGAATTGTTCCATTGTCTGCGACATTTACGTTAATATGGATACCACTTACATCTGAGCAATATTTGTTTTGGTATTTTCTAGGGGCCATTTTGTTATTCGATTTATTATTTGTTCTCGTCGCATTAAATTGGACATCTTTATTTCCCGAAATGTTCAAAAGCTTAAAAGACAGGGCCTTCGTTTCCACGTGGCGACAAATTTGGGGAATTTTAGGCATGATTTTAGGAATCGCCCTCCCTCCCGTTATTTTTGCCATGATTGGTTGGACGATGATGGGAGTGATATTCGGGTTTATAGGGTTGATTTTTTGGGCGGTCTCAATTTATGGGGCAAAGGAACCGAAAAGGCTGGAGAGGTCGGAAAGCTTACCAATTATCACGGCACTACGTTATACTTTAGTAAATAAGGCATTTATCACATTTGCTTTAGGAAATTTATTTGTCCAGCTCGTTTTTGTCCTGCTTCCTGGTGTTGCCCCATTTTTTACAAAGTATGTGCTGTTAATTCCTGAAGGACAAACCTCTTTAATGCTAGGGACAATTTTTGTAGTTGCCCTTCCTTTTGTCTATGTTTGGGGAAAATTAATCAACCGATGGGGACCTAGAACTTCCGCATTAGTATCTGTCGTCTTCTTATTCTTTGCGCTCATTCCATTTTATTTTATTCAAACATTTGCTGGGGCGATCATGACATCTGTTGGGATTGGCATGGGGATAGCGGGAATACTTGTCGTCCTGGATATTATGTTATCTGATGTCATTGATGAGGATGCAAAAAAGACAGGAGTTAGACGTGAAGGTATGTATTTTGGAATTAATGGGTTCATTGCCATAGGAAGTGCGGGGTTGCAAGCAATCATTTTGAGTGTTGTGTTAGAAGTTAGTGGCTATGTTTCTAATCTAGAAGTACAACCTGATTCCGCTGTTTTTGGAATTCGATTGATGACGAGTGGAATTCCAATGATGATCCTTCTCATTGTATTTATCTGTTTTTTCTTATACCCGATAAAAACTAAACCGGAAGTCAATGATACAAAGGAAAACATTGCGAATTAAATCATGAATTTAATAAGAAAGAGGTTTTTAAAATAGCAACTAGTACAAACGTTTATAGGGAAATGGAGCGACAAGAACAAAGAGAAAATAGAAAACAGGATATTCTTGAAGTGGCTAGAGAGGCTTTTATGACAGATGGCATCATGAAAACATCAATGGCTACAATTGCTAAGGAAGCGAAAATTACCCGAAGGACCTTATATAGGTATTATAAAACAAAAGAAGAATTAGCCTTTGAAATTGAAATTATGTTGTTCGATGAACTTTATAATTTTCAAAATAAAGTTTTTAAACAATTAGAAGGTAATGGCTTAGAAAAAATCGGACAATTTTTTAATGAAATGGAAAAATATGTAGAGGATAATCCAAATGTCATTAAATTTTCCGGAGAATTTGATTATTATTTTAAAGGTGAATATCCCTATTTGGAATTGACTGAGCGCTTTAAAAATATGATTTCTAGTAATGATTATATGTTGGAGAATTTGATCAAAGAAGGTAAAAAAGATGGTTCTATCCGACCAGATATAGATCCTGTCCTAACAGGCTTGACGATTAATAATGTTCTTTTAAGCCTGGCACAAAGAGTCTTAACTAGAGAAAAGCACCTAGATATAGAACAAGGTATTGATTCTAGAAAAATGATTAAACATCAGTTTCAATTGTTCCTATTTTCTTTAGAAAATTAATTTATTGAAAAGGATAATAGTTGACTGTAAAGGAGAAAAAATGATGCTAAGGAAAATTGACCTTAACTTTGAATGGAAATATTGTGCTAACTTCCATTCATCTTATATTGAACCAACTTATGACGATACCTCATTTGAAAATGTCAATATTCCACACACTAATATTGAAGTGCCATACAATAATTTTGATGAAAAAATGTATCAATTTGAAAGTTGTTATCGAAGAAAAATATGGATTGATCAATTAGCTGATGATGAACATGTCTACATCAAATTTAATGGTGTAATGTCATATGCAAAAGTTTACTTAAATGGCAATTATGTTGGGGAACATAAAGGTGGCTATACACCATTCAAATTAAAATTAACTAATTTTGCTAAAACGGACGACTACAATCAGTTAGTTGTCTATGTCGATTCAAGGGAAAGAGCAGACATTCCTCCATTTGGTCATGTCATCGATTATTTAACATATGGTGGCATCTATCGTGAAGTGGAATTGCATTACCTTCATGAAGTCAATATAGAGCATGTCTGTATAAAGACGAAGAATGTACTGACAAACGAGCCTAGTTTAGACATTGATTTATATACTAACAATCTATCTGGTACAGCTCACAATTTAACTTGCCAATTTGACTTGTTTTATAAAGACAATTCTGTGACGTCATTTCAACATGAACTCTTCTTTAGTGATCAACTAAAGGAGAAGTTAAATGTGAAAGAAAAAGTTATGCCCGATATCAATTTATGGGACATTGATTCTCCTCATTTGTATGTGCTCCAATTAACCTTAATAAAGGAAAATCAAGTGATTGACAAACATGACATCAGATTTGGGTTTAGGGAAGCGAAATTTTTGCAAAATGGCTTTTATTTAAATGGGAAAAAGGTAAAAATTCGTGGTCTGAACCGTCATCAATCTTTTCCCTATGTTGGGTATGCTATGCCTAAGAGAGCCCAATATAAAGATGCTGACATATTAAAATATGAACTTGGGGTTAATACCGTTAGATTATCCCATTATCCGCAAAGTGATCATTTTCTTAACCGTTGTGATGAACTTGGACTGCTCGTATTTGACGAAATACCTGGTTGGCAACATATAGGAGATAAGGAATGGCAAGATACAGCTGTGAAGCATGTGGAAGAAATGATGATGAAAGACTTTAACCACCCTAGTGTTATTATTTGGGGGGTTAGAATTAATGAATCACAGGATCACGATGAATTTTATGAAAGAACGAATGCCTTAGCAAAAAAATTAGATGATACTAGGAACACTGGTGGTGTCCGTTGTATTGAAAATAGTAACCCGATAGAAGATGTCTATACGTATAATGACTTCGTCCATAAAGGCGACAATATCGGGCTGCAAAAGAAAAAGGCTGTAACAAAGACAAATAAGCCTTATTTAATTACAGAATATAACGGTCATATGTTTCCAACGAAAAAGTTTGACGATGAAACACATCGGGTCGAACATTCCCTGCGGCACTTAAATGTGATCAATGCCATGGGAAAAGATGATGACATTTCTGGTGCCATCGGTTGGTGTATGTTTGATTATAATACTCATAAAGATTTTGGGAGTGGCGATAGAATTTGTTACCATGGGGTATTGGATATGTTTAGAATTCCGAAACCCGCCGCTTATGTGTATGCTTCACAGCAAAATAATTCACCTGTCATGTATGTCACAAGTTCATTCAATATTGGAGAGTTTCCCGGTTCCATGTTACAGGATGTTTATATTTTTACAAACTGTGACTATGTGACACTTTATAAAAATGACAATTATATCGGTGAATTTTTCCCAAATAAGGATTTATATACTGGAGTAGACCACCCACCAATCATCGTCGATGACTTTTTAGGTGATTTGATTGAAAAAAACGAAAGGTTTTCCCCATATGATGCTAGACTCGTTAAAAGATTGCTCATAAAAGTGAGTAAAACTGGTGGCGAATTGGGATGGCTAGATAAAATGAAAATGGGATGGCTGTTTCTAAAATATAAAATGAATACCCTTGATGCCGAAGACTTATATACAAAGTATTTTGGTGGATGGGGAGAAGAAGCCACTGATTATGTGTTTGCTGGCTACATTGATGGTAAATGTGTCGCAAAAACTACCCGTAGTCAAGTATTCCAACCACAACTTGTCATGGATGTGGATAATGATACACTCGTTGAAGCTGAAACATATGATACGACTAGAATCGTCCTTCGGTTGCTCGATGATGATGGAAATGATATCGTTTATGCCCATGACTCAGTGACGATTGAAACGAATGGACCTATTGAAGTGATTGGTCCGAAAGTAATTTCCCTTATTGGTGGATCGATTGCGTTTTGGATAAAATCCACTGGAAAGTCTGGCAAGGCAAATGTCATTGTAAAGTCTGAACGGTTTGGTAAATTAGAGGAATCTATCATTGTAAAAAAAGAATGATCGTTTTTACTCGAAATTCATTCCCCCACTACTGATGGTTATACAAATCTAACCTGTTGGAAGTGGGGGATTTTTCACCCTTTACTTAAAATAACGATAACTGATTTTGATCAGCCATACCTTGTAAAGTACCATGTCGGTCGAGGTTTTCCAAAACAGTTTTGGAAATTTTACTGCGATTTCGTAAATCTTCTTTCGATAAAAACTCCCCGTCCCCTCGAGCCTTAACAATTTGCCGAGCTGCATTTGTTCCGAGCCCGTCGACGATATTAAATGGTGGGATTAACTTATCGCCATCGACGATAAATTCTGATGCACTTGAACGATATAAATCGACCTTACTAAAATGAAAACCACGTTCACACATTTCAAGGGCAACTTCTAGTACAGTTAATAATCCCCTTTCTTTTGGTGTCGCATCATTTCCACGGTCTTTTATTTCTTTAATTCGTTTACGCAACGCTTCAGAACCTTTTACCATTGTGTCTAATTCAAAGTCAGATGCACGAATGGAAAAGTAGGCTGCATAGAAAAATATTGGGTGATACACTTTAAAATAAGCAATTCTGACCGCCATTAATACGTATGCTGCCGCATGTGCCTTTGGGAACATATATTTAATTTTGCGACATGATTGAATATACCATTTGGGCACATTGTTTTTTTGCATTGCAGCAACCCATTCGTCTTGCAAACCGCGACCCTTACGAACTGACTCCATAATTTTAAATGCTAACGAGGCTTCTAACCCTTTTTGCATTAAATAGACCATAATATCATCCCGGCAACCGATGACGTCTACCAATTGGCAAGTCCCGTCACGAATGAGTTCCTGGGCATTACCAATCCATACATCCTCCCCATGTGATAAACCTGAAATGATGACTAATTCGGCAAATGTTTTTGGTTTCGTTTCCTCTAGCATTTGCCGTACAAATGACGTTCCAAATTCTGGAACACCTAATGTCCCTGTTTGGCAATCAATTTGTTTTGCTTCAATACCAAGGGGTGCTGTGCTGGAAAAGATCCCCATTACCTTTTCATCATCTAATGGAATCCGCCTTGGATCCAATTTACTTAAATCTTGTAACATCCGAATGACTGTTGGATCATCATGTCCAAGTATATCTAATTTTAATAAGTTATCTTCAATTGAACCAAACTCAAAATGCGTCGTTTTCCATTCACTTTTTTTATCATCTGCAGGATATTGAATCGGCGTAAAATCGTAAATTTCTTTATCCCTAGGTACGACAATAATACCACCGGGGTGTTGGCCTGTTGTTCTTTTTACTCCTGTACATCCTTGCACAAGACGATCAATTTCTGCTCCTTTAAAAAATTTATTTTTGTCTGTCGCATACCCTTTTACATAACCGTAGGCTGTTTTATTGGCAATGGTTCCAATTGTACCAGCACGGAAAACGTAATCATCACCGAACAATTCTTTCGTATATTGGTGTGCCTTAGGCTGATATTCACCTGAAAAGTTTAAATCAATATCAGGAACCTTATCTCCTTTAAATCCTAAAAATGTTTCAAACGGAATATCTTGACCGTCCTTCTTTAACGCTTCATCACATTGTGGACATTTTTTATCAGTTAAATCATAGCCACTCGCAACTTCTCCATTCGTAAAAAATTCATGAAATTGACAAGATGGGCAAACATAATGGGCTGGTAATGGATTTACTTCGGTTATTTCCATCATCGTTGCGACAAATGAAGAGCCAACAGATCCCCGGGAACCAACTAAATAACCATCTATGAGTGATTTCTTTACTAATTTATGAGAAATTAAATAAATAACTGAAAATCCATGCCCAATGATACTATTTAATTCTTTTTCAATTCTAGCATTGACGATTTCTGGTAATGGGTCCCCGTAAATCCTTTTTGCAGTATCATATGTTAGGGTACGGACTTCTTCCTCAGCCCCTTCAATACTAGGTGTATATAAGTCACTCTTTAATGGGGATATTTTCTCTATTAAACTAGCGATATGTTGGCTATTTTTTACTACTACTTCATGCGCTGCTTCCGCTCCTAGGAAATCGAATTGGGACATCATTTCATCTGTTGTCCGAAATGGTGTGTTAGACAATGTAAAACGATTTAATCGATTCCCTTTTTGAGAAGCAATCAAAATCTCTCTGAATAGCTTTTGATGATCCTCAATATAATGTGCATTACCAGTTGCAACGACGGGTTTATTCGCTTGTTCCCCTAATTGAATCACTTTTTTAATCGTTTCAATAATTTGTGCTTTTGTTTGGACGATTTCCATTTCAATTAAATGAGCGTAATTTTCCGGTGGTTGAATTTCTAAATAATCATAAAAGTTAGCCATTTCAATCAAATCATCAACCGGTTTACTTAATAATGAATCGAAAATTTCACCATCTTCACAAGCTGATCCAATTAATAACCCTTCACGATGTTTATTAAGGATTGAACGGGGGATTCTCGGAACACGATAAAAATAATTAATGTGTGCCATCGACACTAATTTGTATAAATTTTTTAGTCCCGTATCATTTTGCGCCAATATCGTACAATGGAATGGACGTGAATGTTGGTAACTATCTATATCATCAGTTTGTTCATTCAACTGGGATAAATCGAATAGCCCTTTTTCCTCTAATTCTTGCACCATTTTCCAAAACATTCGTGCCGTCGCTTCGGAATCATCCAATGCCCTGTGGTGATTTTCTAATGTTACTTCATAATGTTTACACAATGTATTCAATCTGTGATTCCCTAAATGTGGAACGAGAAATCGTGCCAATTCTAACGTATCTATTACAGGAATACTAATAGCGGGAAGGTTTACTTTTTTGTATCCTTGGTTTAAAAAACCGATATCAAATGACGCATTATGGGCAACTAAAATACTGTCACCAACCCAATGATGAAATTCAGTTAACACATCATCAATTTCTGGTTGTCCAACAAGCATATCGTCAGTGATACCTGTGATACTCGTTATTTTGTCAGAAAGCTTTCTATGTGGATTAGCAAAAGATTCAAACTGATCAATCACTTCACCATTTCTTAATTTAACTCCAGCAATTTCAATGATAAGATCGAATGCTGAAGAAAGCCCAGTTGTTTCAACGTCAAAGACGACATAAGTTTGATCGCTTAACCTTGCACTAATAGGATTGTAAACAATCGGAATTCCATCATCAACGACATTTGCCTCAACACCATAGATGACCTTAATATCATGAGCTTTTGAGGCTTTGAAGGCTTCTGGAAATCCTTGAACACCCGCATGATCTGTAATGGCTATCGCTTCATGACCCCAGTTAGCTGCCTGCTCAATTAATTTACTTGGACGAATAACCCCATCGAGTTGGCTCATTGTCGTATGAGCATGTAATTCGACACGTTTATCATTTTCGTTAGCTTTATCTTGTCTCAATTCCATACTAATTTGCTGAATATCATTCGCCATCATAACAAGTTCATTCGAATAATTGTCTGTTTGGATGCGACCACGGGCTTTTATCCACATACCTTCATTCAATTGGGCAAAAACTGCCTCATCATCTTCATTATTGGAAAATTTCTTTATTTCAATCGAATCGGTATAATCCGTCACTTTCAATATTAATAAGCTCCGTTCTGAACGAAGCTTCCTTACCTCTGCAATAAACACATAACCTTGAATTGTTTTACTACGTTCCTCGTCTTGTATGTCATCAATACGAGTTGGTTCCTCTTTGATTTTTTGACCAACTTGAATGGATGATGCCAATCTTGCTTGTCCATTTTTCCTAATTTCCTCATGTATTTGTGCTGTTTGTTGAGCAATTTGGCGATCTTCATGGTTTGTTTTTTGACGAAATATTTCTATATCTTCCAAATCGGCTTTTACTTGGAATTGAACAGTATAATTACTTAAACCAATTTGCTTTAAAAAATCGACGATAGAATGTTGTAATTTTCTCTTTAATGTTGCCACTTCTATCTCATTTCGGCCATAAATGATCAAATGATGACCTTCTAATTGCAGTGGTTGCTTAATAATGAAGTTTGCAAGATTAGGTAATAAATGTGGGATTTGTTTTAAATATAATTGCCAATATTGCTCCATTTCTTCTTTTAAAATAACAACCTGGTTACTCGCATGTAATGTTATTTGTACAGAAGCAATAGTTTGAAATGAATTAGTTAATTCACTTAATAATAACTGATATATTTGAAAGGGTAATGGTTTTTCAATATTGATATGAAAATGCCACTTTTTTGTTGATTTGTGAACGACTAATTTATGTAAGGAACTATTTGAGAAATATGTTTGGATTGTATCTTTAGGTAAGTTTATTTGTTTAAATAAAATAGTTAGTTTTTCCTCGTTTGACATCGACATGTTATATCCCCCAAGAAGCTTTTTTAAACTGTATGTACTCTATTCTATCATATAATTTTTATGATGCACTACTAGAAGTGATGGGAAAAACATACTTCGGAATAAATGTATCTATCATCTGAAAACTTTTACAAATGATAAAAACGGTGAATGATAACGACATCCACCGCTTTTTTAAAGCATTGACTATGATGAATATTTAATCTAATATATCTGTTGAAAAATTCATGTCTACTTTCATACATTTATGTGTTTGAAATTCATTTAACCGATCAATGTAAAAAATAGTTTTCCCTGTCCAGCTCCCCGTTCCAAATTCATCATTAAAAGCGAATTCTACATTGCTTTTCTGATTCATGCTCGGGCTTCCATTCGTTTCATATTGTAAAATATCGGCATTATGTGCCTCCAACAATGAATGGAATTTCAAGATGGAGTCAGCCATCGTTTCGTCTGTGCAAAATGTTCCGGACCATTTTGAGTTTTGTGGATCATCATCGAGAGCCATTAAATACCACTCATAAGGAAAAATTTTCGGATATCCACTATTTATATGTGTCATCTCAAATTCATGATTACTAATTTTCTCCCGGATGGACTCAATTTCGTCACTATCTACACCCATGTCAGCAACATCATAAGCAGATTCAATTCGATCAAAGAAGTCAGTTTCATAGTCATTAGGAACAGAACGTGTTCTGTCTTCATTGATATACCTATTTGTATCATTAAAGCTTGGAATTGCAACACTTTCCCCAGAATCTCCAGTTTGAGCTTCGGCGCCTATATAATAGTATCCGACATTCACACAAGAATTTTCAAATTCATCTAAGTGATACTCCATGGTTCCTTCTAAACCATAAAAATTATCAAAAGTCGTAGTATGAAGAATATTTCCATTACCACTACCCTGTTGGAAATCGGTATTATTTAATGACTCTAATACCCCTGCTACCTCTGCCGGTTCTAGAGGGAGATCATAACAAAATTTTCCTTCAAAACCAGGAATTCCAGTGGAGGTGGCTCCATCACTCAAGTTATGTTCCACCATTATCCAATGATAGGGAATAGCTAATTCAAAGCCATTAGGCAATGTTGTTAAAGAGTATCCTTCTGATATTAATTTCTCATCAAATGGTAAGTCTGAATTGTTGTCAGAAAAAGCCTCTTGCCCATCTACATGATCATTCCCCTCTTCATTTTCTTCATTATTTGTGTCATTTCCATTTATATTTGTATTGTCCTCCACTTGTTGTTGATTACTATTCTCCCCACTCCCATTAATAATTTGATCAAGTACCTCTTCTAAATCACATGCAGATAATAAACTAATCGTAAGTCCCAGAACTATGATTATTACCCATCTACTTTTCACGTTGTCATCCCCTTTCAAAATAAAAGCAAATCCAATCAACCTTTTTAGAAATTAATATAAAAATTATTCAAATAAACCAAGTAAGTTGCTTTTCACACCCCTCTAATATTTACTCGTTAATGTCATTATAAATAATCAAGGTTAAATTTAGGTAAACAAATTGAATTTAATTATAATCATAAGCATTTAATAAAATTAAAAAAACCTTATCCGCTAAAAGCTAACGAATAAGGTTTAACAATCATATATAGTAGTATTAATACTGCTTATAAAAATAACCGATGAATATCGTTCCATGTCACGACAATCATAAGTAGCATTAACAAAGCAAAACCTATGACATGAACAATCCCTTCTTTTTGTGGATCAATTGGTTTTCCACGTACAGCCTCCAAACCAACGAATAATAATCTCCCACCATCAAGTGCTGGAAGGGGGATTAAATTAATAATTCCTAGGTTTATACTTAACATAGCCGTCCACATTAAAAAATTCATAAAGCCTGTTTGAACTACCTGGTCAGTAACATCGTAGATTCCAACGGGACCAGCTAACATATCAAGTGAATACTGCCCTGTCACTAGCATAAATAAACTTTGTAAAATAATTTGTGTTGTTTCATAAGTTTGTTTAAATCCGAAGGAAAAAGACTTGACAAAAGATTTTTCAAATGCAAGCGTAACACCCGCTTGACCAATTTTTTCTCCTGCTTCATTCGTTAATTGCTTCGGCACCAATATTAATGATTCTAATTGTCCACCCCTATCGACAACAATATCTATTTGTTGTTCAGGACGTTTTTGAATTTCCTTTGTAAAGTCCACCCATGTAGAAATAGAATTTCCTTCTATTTGAACAATCTCATCACCGGCAACAATACCGGCTTTTTCTGCAGCACTCTCAGGCATTACTTCACCAATGATAGCTTTATCTGACGGTATTCCTTGAACCAATCCTATAATAACAAAAAGTAAAATGGCCAAAATAAAATTCATCAATGGTCCAGCAAATAGTTGCATTGCTCTTTGCCCAACCGTTTTAGAAGCAAATTGCCGATCATAAGGGGCTATTTGGGTGTCCCTTCCATCCATAATAAAGAATGCCTTTTCATCGACAGAAAAAGTCTTCAGTTCGTGGACATCATCGTGACCAACCTCAAATCCCTTTATGATTAAATCATGGTCCAAATCAACTGACTGAACCTCAATTAAATGAGCCTCCGGGTATTGATCTTTATTGTTAACAATTATTTTCTCTACTTTATTGATCTTATTAAAAATTAAACCAACATGATGGCCAGGTTTCAAATCAATGATTTCCGGATCATCACCAGCTACCCTTACATAACCACCAATTGGTAAAAGTCGAATCGTATATAACGTTTCATTTTTTGTAAAAGACATTACCTTTGGGCCAAAGCCTATTGCAAATTCCCGCGCTAGCATACCAGCACGTTTAGCAAAAATTAAATGTCCCCACTCATGAACAAATACGAGTAAACCAAACATAAAAATAAACGCTATAACGGTTGTCAAACAAAACACTCCTTTATCCTTCGGAACCTATCATAACACAAAATTAGTGTAACTACTTCATATTTAAGTTTATGATGTAAACTGAATAACATACAATACAATTAATACAAATAATAAACTATCTAACCTGTCTAAAATACCACCATGTCCAGGGAAAATTCTTCCGAAATCTTTTACATCGTAATGTCGTTTAATTGCTGAGGCGACCAAGTCACCTAATTGACCAACAACCGATATAATTAACGCATATATAATAATAAACATTATCGACTGATCAAATGGGTAAATCACATGAAACAGTAACCCAACAACAGTAGCGGCAATAACACCACCAATTGCCCCTTCTATTGTTTTATTTGGACTTATCGCTGGCCATAGCTTATGCTTACCGAAAAACCTTCCGGAAAAATAAGCAGCTGAATCTGTCGTCCAGACAAGAAAAAGGACAAACAAAAAATAATTTAAACCGGAAAATCGCAAGGTGATAATAACAAAAAATGCGATACTAATATACAAAGTCGCAAGTAGTACAAATGCGGCATTGTCAAACGTGAAATGATTTTTTGTTAATACTGTTATAATGAGTAAAATGACTAAAAATATAATGATAATATTTAATTTTGTGATAGCCACTTGACCTAAAGCTAATGAATCAAATGGCAACATGAATAACCACAAAAAAATAGTGGCTAAAATTAAATATGGTAGCTTTGAGTGAA
>DKGO01000022.1 GCA_002453315.1 Caryophanales bacterium UBA6768
TTCTGGACTTGACAGGATTTTCCGAAAACTGTAGCCGTGGGGGGACTTCTCACGGTAAGAGAATCAGGATTTTCCGGAAACTGTAGCCGTGAGGGGTCTTCTCACGGTAAGAGAATCAGGATTTTCTGGAAACTGTAGCCGTGAGGGGGTTTCCCATGGTAAGAGAATCAGGATTTTCCGAAAACTGTAGCCGTGAGGGGACTTCTCACGGTAAGAGAATCAGGATTTTCCAGAAACTGTAGCCGTGAGGGGACTTCTCACGGCATGGGGACTCTTCACCGCATTAGAATCGGGAATCAAAATATTCATTCAAAATTCCTCAAATAATAAATGGCATATTATTACAAAATCAGGAGAACCTAAATTCAACTATATAACTAAGAACTAGGATGTGTTAAAAATTAATACACAGCAATTACAATTTGTAGGCAAGGATATGGATAGGGTTGACATTAAGGATAAGGCTTTTGGTAGAGCAAAGTTCATTAATGACAAGTGTGCAACAGGAATTTTACATGCAGCATTATTTACCAGTACTGAAGCACATGCAAATATTCAATCGATAGATATTAAACAAGCCTTGGAGGCCCCAGGTGTCCATGCAGTTGTCACCGGAAATGATTTTCCATATCCAGTTGGTCCGATGTTAGCTGACCGTCCACCATTAGCATATAAAAAGGTAAGATATTACGGGGAACCTGTAGCAATTGTCATTGCCGATGAACTTCATCAAGCAAAATATGCGACAACATTAATTAACATAACATATGAAAAATTGCCAATCATAAATGCCCCATTAGAAGCTATTAAAAAGGATTCCCCCCTTATTCATGAACATTTAGGTAAATATACGGCAATGGTTGAAGATGTTCATGCAATACCCAATACAAATATCGCTAATTTAACGAAAATTAGAAAAGGGACAATGGAACAAGGATGGGCTAATAGTGATGTCATAATAGAGGAGGATTTTTCCTTTTCCCAAGCGGATCATGCCGCATTAGAAACAAGAATTGTTAAGGTAGAAATTTCTTCATCTGGTCAAGTTAATGTCTATTCCTCTACCCAAGGGCCTTTTTATGTTCGCAAAATGTTAAGTGATTTTTTCAATATTGATGCTGGAAAAATTACAGTCCACACTCCTTTTGTTGGAGGGGCTTTTGGTGGTAAGGGGAGTGTTCAATTAGAATTTATCGTCTATTTAGCATCCCGGGCTGTTGGTGGAAAAATGGTAAAACTAGTTAATAGCCGTGAGGAAGATTTAATTACTTCCCCAGTACATATTGGATTACAAGCAAAAGTAACATTGGGGGCCGACAAAGATGGAAAACTCCAAGCAGCAGCCTACGAGTTTTATTTTGATAGTGGGGCATATTCTGACATGGGAGCCGGTATGAGTAAGGCAGGTGCTGTTGATTGTACAGGTCCATATCAAATTGACAATGTTCATTGTAACTCTCGTTGTGTTTATACAAATCATCCTTATGCAACATCTTTCAGAGGTTTCGGTCATCCAGAGTTAACCTTTGTGATGGAACGGGCAATGGATATATTAGCTGAAAAACTACAAATTTGTCCAATAAAATTACGTTTAATGAATGCAATCAAACCGGGGGATACAAATGCAACACAAACGCATTTAAATGCAAGTAATCTTGGGGATGTTTCCGCATGTTTACGTAAAGCAAAAGAATTGATTGAATGGGATGAAGGAAATCGAATTGAATTAAAAAATGGCAAAGTAAGGTCAAAAGGAATTAGCTCCTTTTGGAAAACATCAAGCACCCCTTCTAATGCAACAGCAGGCGCGATTATCATTTTTAATACCGATGGCAGTGTTAACTTAAGTTGTGCAGCGGTAGAAATTGGTCAAGGAACAAAAACGGTATTGGCACAAATTTTGGCCGAGAAACTAAAAATTAAAATGAGCAAGATTCATGTCAATATTGATGTGAGTACCCATGTTGACCCACATCAGTGGAAGACGGTTGCAAGTAGTACAACATATTTAGCTGGCCGTGCCGTCATGGCTGCTGCCGAGGATGCCATTTACCAATTAAAGCAAATTGGTTCAGTGGCGTTAAAATGTTTGCCGGCCGATGTTGAGGTAGGAAATGGACATGTTTATGTCAAAGATAGTCCTGAATACAATGTGAAAATTAAAAATATAGCTATTGGTTATAAATATCCTAATGGTAACTCGGTGGGGGGCTTAATTGTTGGCAGTGGTTCCCACATAGTACGTCATTTAACACCACTTGATCCTGAGACAGGATTTGGTAAACCAGGTCCCCAGTGGGGAGTTGGTGCTCAAGCAGTAGAAGTGGAGTATCACCCCGAAAACATGACGTATAAAATCATTAAAGCAGTTACTGTCCTTGATGCAGGTAAAATAATTAATCCTAAAGCTGCATTGGGACAAATGCGCGGTGGTATGTATATGGGCTTAAGCTGGGCTAGTAGGGAAACTTTTCATTATGATGAAACTGGTAAAGTGTTAAATGATCAACTTCGGACTTACGATACGATCAGATCCAGTGAAGTGCCTGAATATGTCGTTGATTTTGTGGAAACTCCACTTCTAGATGGTCCTTATGGAGCCCGTGGAATGGGGGAGTATGGCGTGATAGGGATGGCTGGAGCGTTAGCTAATAGCCTATCAAATGCTTGTCAAACTCAATTGAAACACTTGCCTCTTACACCAGAAAAAATTTGGGAGTCGACAAAAGGAGACTTAACATGATTTCATTTGATTTTGAATTTTATCAGCCAACGACTCTTGATGATGCAATTTCACTTTTTCAGCAATTTAAAAGTGATGGAAAAAACGTAATGTATTACGGTGGTGGAACGGAGTTCATTAGTCGAGCTAGACGCAACGAAATATATGCTGATGTTGTAATAGATTTGAAAAAAATACCCGAATGTTACACATTTGAAATGGAAGATGATGACCTAGTTATTGGGTCTACTGTGACATTGTCGAAAATTGCCGATGAAAATATCTTTCCACTTCTTGCCGACGTATGCAGGCATATTGCTACAAGAACGGCAAGAAATAAAATTACGATTGGCGGTAATATAGCAAGTAACTTACCATATAAGGAAGCACTATTAGCTTTATTAGTCGCAGATAGTGAATTACTAATTTCAAGTCCAAAAGGAGAGTATCGTAAAAATATAAATGAAATTTTTGAGGGGGGGTTTAAGTTAAAACGGGATGAGTTCATCATACAAATAATGACGAAAAAGGAAATGTTACATCACCCATATTATCATTTCCGTAGAACACCACAGTCTAGTATCAATTATCCTGTCTTATCAATGGCATGTTTATCAAACGAAGGGAAAATGAATGTAGCTTTTAGTGGGTTATGTTCATATCCTTTTCGCTCTTTAAAAATAGAGAAGGTGTTGAATGAATCCATCCCTTTTAGTGAAAAATTTAATAAAATCACTCATCTAATCCCGGCAAATATAGCAGATAATTTTACCGCATCACGTGAGTATCGTTTATTTGTTTTTGAACAAGCATTGAAAGAACTAATGGAAGAAAAAGGGATGGTGTCATAAATGACGAAACAACTAATTACGTTAACAGTAAATGGAATGGAAAAAGAAGTTTTTGTCAGAAATGCAGACACACTTTTATTTGTGTTAAGAGAAAAACTAAAATTGACAGGGGCTAAAAATGGGTGTGGCAATGGTGACTGTGGTTCATGTACCATTTTAGTAAATGGTGTTCCTATTAATGCTTGTCATTTGCTAGCGGTTGAAGCGGCAGGAGAACATATGACGACAATAGAAGGGCTAGTAGATTCAACTGTACAAAATACTTTTGTCAATCATTGGGCAATTCAATGTGGTTATTGTTCACCGGGGTATATTTTAAACGCTTATGCATTGTCAGAAACGTTTCCCGATGCAGATGATAATCTTATTGATGAATGGTTAGATTCTAACATTTGTCGATGTACTGGTTATCAAGAAATAAAGGAATCTGTTAAAGCAGTTTTGGCAATGAAAAAATAAATGTATTAATTTTTTTAAATGAAAGGATCTACTTTACCAATGGATAATAATTATGATGTTTTAGCTTATGTTTCTAGTCATAAGGGTGTACCGTCAGTCCTGGCAACCATCATCAATGTGGAAGGATCCGCTTATCGAAAAGAAGGGGCTATGATGTTAATAAAGAATAGTGGGGAGTCCATCGGTGTCTTAAGTGTTGGCTGTTTAGAGGTGGAATTGGCCGAACACGCAAAGTTGATGTTAAAGGCAAACGATAAAGCAAAAATAATTAAATTTGATTTAAGTTCCGAGGATGACCTTGGTTGGGGACGGGGGGCAGGATGTAACGGAAAAATTATGATTCTTTTAGAAAAAATTGATGATACACTCCGTTCCCAATTTAAAATGGTTGAAAAACTTCTTAATGAAGGATTAAAGGTAATGGCAGTAAAAAATATTTGCTTTAAAACACACTCTGTAGCAACGATGTATAAAGTAGAAAATGGAGAAAGTTTTGGAGATCCATTTAAGGGCAATACAAATTGGTTACAGTGTATACCTAACAAAAATTCATTAGTAAAGGGCTTATATTTTCATCATTTTCAGCCGAAAAATCGATTGTTTATTTTTGGGGCAGGCACTGATGCTAGACCGGTTGCTACCCTAGCTACTAAGTTATATTATAATGTATTTGTTTGGGACTGGAGACCTAAAAACCTAAAAAGTAAATACTTTCCTAATGTGGAAATGCTACAACCTTCGTTTCCTTGGAAAAATGTTGACATGACAAAAAATGATTTTATTATCATCATGACACATGACTTTCAAAAGGATCAACAGCTTCTTCATCATTTTATGACATTCAAGCAAATTAAGTATCTCGGAATATTGGGCCCACGGAAACGGACAAAACGATTATTAAATGGAAAAAATATTCCATCAGCAGTCAATTCCCCCATTGGCTTGCCAATAGGAGCGGATGGACCAAGGGAAATTGCCATAAGTATTTTGGCTGAACTAATTAAGCGCCGCCAGGAAAAAAATAGCGAAAGACCCGATTGGATTACCGATAGGAATTTTCTATCTGCAATGAAAAATGCAAAAAGTTATTCAGTAAAAGGGGCTTACTACCAGTAGTCTTGAAAAACTAATCAATGGGAAACTATGGGTCATATGGTCAACATCTACTAGAAAAAAGTAAGAAAGTGATATTAAGTGATTAAAAAGATAATCGGGATTTATTTAGCTGCCGGACAAGCGACAAGATTTGGACGAAATAAATTAACCATGCCGTTTGGTAAAGGGAGTTTAGGTGCCTTTGCTTTAACCCATGCTATCGAATCAAAATTAGATAAAATTATTGTTGTTGTGGGGGCAAACACTCCATTACACTGGTTACATTCTGGCATTTTAAAAGATGAAAAAGTGCAGGTAACCCGATGTAAAGAATCCAATCAAGGTCAAAGTTTTTCAATTAAATGTGGGCTGAACTTAGCCGAAAAAATGGGTGCAGATGCACTACTTATGATGTTAGCAGACCAACCATTTGTTTCTAAAAAGTTAATTAATCAATTAATAAACAACTTTTATGAAGTCCCGTCATTAACATATGTTAGTGCTGCAAAATACGGGGCAATTTGTCCTCCCGTATTAATTAGTCGAATGATGTTCCCGCAAATCTCCCATATTAACGGGGATAAAGGGGCTAAGTGGATTTTAGAGAAAGAAAGGAATCATGGGAAATTAATCGAAGTAAATGACCCCTATTATTTGTTCGATATTGACACAAAAGAGGATTATGATAAAGCATTGTCATTATTAAAGTGATCAATTTGCTTGTAGCGATTGTTGAATAAGTTGTAATGTATTAGATGCTGAACTAATTTGGTGACTGAGCTGGGATAGCTGTTGTTTTGTACCTTTAGATAGTCCCGATGTCATTTCTGGTGCTGCGGTTTGTAATTGCTGTACAAGTTGTACTGCATGTGATAAACGTTGCTCAGCAATGGGTAAAAAGTTTCCATTCGGATTTGCTAATTTTGCTTGATGCACTGCTTGGCTAGCTTGACCTAAAGATTGTTTTATTTCATTAAAAATTTTAATTAATTGTTGTGTTTGTTTTGCTTCGGTTTCTTGTAAAATATTTTGTTTAGGTTTAAGTTGTTGATTCATAATTTGTTGTTCCAAGTAACGTTGTTCGACTGTTTGTTTTTGCACAAAATCATTCCTTTTATACAAATATTAATTTTCCTTCCTTAATTCATACTTAGTTTGATTGTATTCATCAAATTTATACATTAATCCTATATGAATTTTGATCAGCGATTAACAATTCAAAAGCGGTATTACAATCACATCCTTCCCTTTAATTACATACTATATTGATAATGGAATGTGGGAGGGGATAATCGTGATGAAAAATAATCACGAAGTGAAACCATTGTTATTTATCGATCATCCAAATAGTAAACCACCAATAGTAGAGATGCAATCAAAATTTATCTATGATAATAAAAAACCTAAAGTAATAAAAAAGGAGACGAAGCAAAAAGAATCTGCTCATGTTAATGTTGAAGATCGGACGATGGTTGAAAAAATAAATTATTTAACCAAATTACCGAAGGAAATACCTTCATTGAAATGTGAAATTAAAACTAATGATAAAGTGTATGTTGGTCGAATATTGAATGAACGGGATCATATGTTAGAAATTGCAATGTTCGGTCGACCATCTGAAACAATCGATAAACGTGAAATAGAAGAAATTAATATTATTGGTTTTTGATAGCATTTACTTTTTTTTGTATGAAAGTAATCAAGCGTTCCATTTTAAAAGAATAAACTAATATTAATACTTATCTAAAAAGAACACCATCGAAATTTAATTCGATGGTGTATTCGTTTAAAAAG
>DKGO01000213.1 GCA_002453315.1 Caryophanales bacterium UBA6768
AAAAAAAAATATGAAGACCGTGCCGATCGATTTATTAAATTTCGAGATCTCTCGTCCTCAGAAAGAATTTACAACGTTATTAACAAGGCGAAAGTTAGTAAACGTTTTTTAGAAACACCAAGAATCAATATGATACTTGACGAGCTCTTTAGAAGATATCGGGAGAGTAAATATTACTTTCCCAGCATGAGGTTATTTTATCGTATTGGCTCTAAATTAATACCAGTAGATAAAAGGTTGATTGTCTTTGAAAGTGGATTAGGTAAGCAGTTTGGAGATAGCCCAAAAAACATATATGAAGAAATTGTGCGCCAAGAGTTAGATTATAAAAAAGTATGGATATATAATCAACCAGTCCGTTTTGCAGATCCGCATACAACCCGAGTTGAACGATTAAGCCCTAAATACTTTTATTACCTCTTAAGAGCAAAGTATTGGGTAAATAACCAAAACTTCCCAACCTATCTGACAAAGAGGCCTGAAACCACCTATTTGCAAACTTGGCACGGCACACCCTTAAAGAAAATGCTATATGATATCAATGAAGTACAGGGTCGGAGCGATGATTATGTCGAAAGAGTTGGTGCCGCAACAAAAAATTGGGATTATTTAATTTCTCCAAGTCCATATGCAACGAATGCTTTTAAAAGTGCCTTTCGTTACGACGGCAAGATTTTAGAAATTGGTTACCCTCGTAACGATATATTTTACAATGACCAACAACACAAATTGGCCAAAAAAATTAGGAGCAAGCTGCACCTTAATCAAAATAAAAAAGTTATTTTATATGCACCCACTTTCCGAGACGATCAAACTATAAGTAAAAACAGATTCTTTTTTGAGATCAATATGGATTTAAATGCAATGAAGGATAAGTTAGGTGAGGACTATGTGGTCCTACTACGGATGCACGTTATCGTCAATAATAGAATTCAGATTGAAGATTCACTGCAAGATTTTGTTTATAACGTTTCTGGGTATCCAGATATTCAAGAGCTTCTTCTAGCGACAGATATTTTGATAACAGATTACTCTTCAGTGATGTTCGATTTTGCAAACACTGGTAAGCCAATGTTATTTTATACGTATGATTTAGAAAATTATCGAGATCGCTTAAGAGGGTTTTACATGGATTTAGAACAAGAAGCACCAGGCCCACTAGTCTACAATACAAACGAAATAATCAACTCCATTAAAAACATTGATAGAATTAAAGATATATATAGAAAAAAGTATTATGACTTCCAACAAAAATACTGTCTTTTAGATGATGGATTAGTAAGTAAGAAAGTTGTTGATTTAGTATTTAAAACGGATTAGTCAATATTTAGACTGGTGGGAGACTAAAGTGTACCCCATGTAAAGGACATTTTTAAAAAAGTCTAGGCAACTTGTAAAAGCTGCTGTCTGTATTTTGCAGGCGGTAGCTTTTTCAGGTTCCATTGACCTCGATAATGATTGTAATAAATCATATAACTCTTTATTTCACGTTTCACCTCTTCTAATGTGTCACAATCTTTTATATTGCTTTCATCTTTAAAGTGACCACAAAATGATTCCTGAGGGGCATTATCCCAACAGTTTCCTCGGCGCGACATTGACTGCCCCAACCCCATTTTCTTCACGGCTGCCTGATAATTTGGACTGGTATAATGGAACCCTTGATCTGAGTGAATAAATGCATCATCTGTCAAATGACGGTGTTTCTTTAATTGTTGAAGCGTATCCAGCGCAATTTCCATACCTAAAGAGGAAGAAACCTCATACGCCAATATCTCATTGGTTTCGGCGTCTTTAATCGTTGATAAATAAGCACGTCTGCTATTTCCATACGTCAAATAGGTAATATCAGTTAATAGAACTTTGCCAGCTACTCCTTGCTTAAACGCACGCTTTAACTTGTTTTCACATGTCCGATGTTCTTTCGTTGCCTTCGCCATTCGACGGGTCGGATTGGCTTTTCGAATGGGACAGACAATACCAAATTTCTTCATAATACGGCGAATGCGTTTGAGGTTATACGTGATGCTATATTGGTTTTGGAGGGTCATTTTAATTTGCCGGGCCCCTTTTTTTCTTCTTCGGAAATGATACGCTTTTAAAATGATTTCTTTTACTCTTTCATCCGATTGTTCTTGTGCCGCGCGTTTTTGTCTGGATTCCTCTTTGAAATAATTGTAGTAGCCGGAACGAGACACCTCCATGACCTCACATAAATATCTGTTCAAACGTTTTAGTTTATATTTCTGAATCGTGTGATGAATGAGTTTAAATTTCAGTGCCGTTTCGATTGTGATTTCTTTTTCATCATCTGCCTTTCTAGTAGATCGAGCTTTTTTAACAGTTCATTCTTCGCTTGTAATAAACGGTTTTTCGCTTCTAAACGTGCAATTTTTTCTTCTGGCGTTAATTCACGTTCTAGTGGACAACCAGAATTTGTTTTTCGTGTGTCCTGGAGTCCTTCTATTCCGGCCACTCGATAGGCAGCGGGCCAGCGCTTTCCTGAAGAGCTAATTCGCTTTAAGCCGATTAAATCAACATCTAAGTCAGCCTCTTTGAAAATCTCACGTGGCAGTTTCCCTTTATTATTTTCCGCAATAAAGTGGCGTTTAAATTCCTCTGTGTAGGTAATCGCTTTGTCACTAACAGCTTGTACGTTTGGATTACATTGTAATTGTGCCTGCTCTTTTGGCGTGAAAAATCGTTGTGTCATTTATATCCATCCTCAGATCTTTTTCTCATTATAAACAAAAATACCCTATAGGATAGACTTTTTTTAAGTGTCTATCTTATAGGGTACATTTTAGACTTACACCAGTTTTTTTATTTTATCTATATCGTCATTATATATATCACGCTGCCGAAGACAGAGTCCATATAATTGTGT
>DKGO01000075.1 GCA_002453315.1 Caryophanales bacterium UBA6768
TAAGCCATTCCGCTGCAGCAATAAAATCATCAAATACATTCTGTTTATTTGAACGCATACCGGCCCGGTGCCAATTTTCACCATACTCTGCACCACCCCTAATATTTGCAAGGGCATATATCCCTCCATCTTCTATCCACATTAATTGGGTTACTGAGAAAGACGGAGTTTGCGCACGATTGAAACCACCATATGCATTAAGAATAACAGGATTATTACCGTTTAGTTCCAATCCTTTTTTATATACTAAATAAATAGGTATAAGTGTATCGTCTTTAGAAGTATAAAAATATTGCTTTACTAAAAACTTTGTCATATCAATATCCACTTTAACGTCAAAAACTGGATGTAAACTATTATCATTAAATAAATATTGGAAGGTATTTGTTGGTTGCAAGAATGAGGTATAACTAATAAATACCTCTTTACTATTGCGACTTGAAATCACTTCCGTTACTGTCCCATCTTCAGGGATAGAAATATCTTGCTGGTACACTCCATTAATATTATAAATGGATAATTTATGGGATGCGTGTTTTAAATAACATACTATAAAATGGTTATTGGCAAATTTCACTGAAACAATTGTATCATCTATTTCTTCTATTACAGTACGCCAATTTTCCGGGTCAGGATAAGTTATATCGACTTTTATAACACGACCATGGGACGCCCCATAATTTGTATATATATAAAAATAATTGTCATCATTTCCAATAAATTTATATAAACCATCTTCTTTGTTAAACAACTGCCTAAATTCTGAACCTTTCGTTAACAGTTTATAATGCAATTGATTTTTTGAATTAAAATCACGATTTGCTTCTACAATTAAATAACTCTTATCTTCTGACACTATTGGATGTAGTGCCAGTTCTCTGTCTTTAGATTCATATACTAATAAGTCATTAGACTGTGGAGTACCTACTTTATGCCAATAGACCTTATTATTATAATGATGATTACTGTTTATATCTTCTGTTTCAGGATAACGATTATAGTAGAAACCTTGATCATTTTCATCCCAGGTAATAGTACAAAATTTACACCATTTAAGTGTTTCTTCATAGTTTTTACCTGTTGTAAGATTAAAAATTTTAATATTCGTCCAATCACTGCCATCCTCCGCAAAACCGTAAACAAGTCTTTCTCCTTTAGAATCAAATGAAATATTAGTAATAGATATGGTCCCTTTTTCATTCCAGCGGTTAGTATTTAGCACTTCTTCTTCATTAGCACTGTTTAGTTCCCTTGTTCGATATAAAACTGGTTGATGCTCTAAGCCATTATTTTTAAAATAATAATAGAAATCATTAACTTTACGCAGTGAAATACTCCCACCAAATGGTAATGGTAAATATGGTTTTTTAAAATTTGAATATTTTGCCAATTCCTTATAAATCATTTCTTTTAAATTAGTTTGCTTCAAATACATAGCCGTTAGGTTATGTTGTTTTTCCAACCATTGTTTAGATTCTGGAGTATCTGCATTCTCTAACCATCGATAAGGGTCTGTAACTACTGTTCCGTAATAATCATTTTTTTCATCCACCGTTTTTGTACATATTTTGAAATCCATTCATTACTCCCCTTTTCAGATTTTATATAATCAAAACTTAATCTAATGTTATTTCCATCATATCCTCACCAAATATAAGTTTTCCTTTATATATTTTTGAAATGTCATCAATAACCTTTTCTTTAATTCCCGGCACATCAAATATGTGTTCCGCCATATGGGTTAATACTAGTTTTTTCACTTGTGCCTTTTCGGCTAATGCTGCTAACTCTTTATGTCCCATAACATCATTAGTAACTCCCAATTCACCAGAAATATAATGACACATATGAACTAGCACATCGCAATCCTTGGCAAATTGCTCCATTTTTTTAATCGGGGCTGTGTCTCCTGAATACACCAAAGACATTCCTTTATATTCAAGTCTGTAAGCCAAAGGTATTAAATAGGGTTGTTGGTGTTTCCCCTCCATTACTCTAATAGACCAATTATCATTTGTGACTACGTCACTATCATTCAATTCACGTAAAGTAGGATTAGGATAAGCACGTTTCCCTTCACCACCCCGTGATTCATAAACAGCCATACTGCTTTTTGCATTCGTACGGGCAATTAAGTCTAACCCATAAACCCCATCTGTAGCAAAATTTCTTTGAATTATTCGATGTAAAGGGGGGGGGCCAAAGACATTTAGGTCTGGAATATCTCCAGCCCCTTGGTCCCAATGAGTAAGTAACAGCCTTGGGAAATCACCGATATGATCAAAATGATAGTGACTTAAAAATACATATTTTATTTTTGTTATTGGTATACCTAATTGAAGTATTCGATGAAAGGAACCAAATCCTTGATCAAAAACTATAAAATAATCTTCTATTTGAATTATATAGCCTGATGACGCCCTATTTAGTGAAGGCTCTGGTGTACCGGTTCCTAATAACCAAAGTTTCATTGATGAAAAAGTATCCTGTTGGTTCATTTTATAATTTCCTCCAAAATCTCAAAGTAATTTTCTTTTTTCTATGTTTTTATCTTGAATATTTAGTAATTAACCTTTAATAAAGAAGCTAAATTTACTCATTTCGGGAAGTAAATAAATAGTTGTTACCTCAAATGGTAAATATTCTTCGCCTATCAATTGATAAAGAGTTTGGATTACATGAACAATTAATTCATTAGGATCAACATTCAAGTCCTGCGCAATTTCTATGGGTGCTTTTTTAAAATCAATATTATAGCGCATTGCATCCGATTTTATAACTTCACTCTGAATTAACGGTCTTATAGGCCTTCTCTTCATCCGTTCAATCAATTCTTCACTCAACGACACTTCTGGAGAGAAATATGTAAAGAATACACCAATCGGCATATCTTTCACCGAAAACATCCGATGAATTAAATGAATTTTCTGTGACTCTGAACAACCAAAAATATCACGGACATATACTGGAGGTATAATTTCCTTACTACTAATCAAGTTAATTTTAACTTCTAAACCTTCCCTAGTTAGCATTTCATAAAAACCATCATAGTTCATAACGTCCGAAGTGTTCATTTGGATTCCAGGTGATTTAACAAACATTCCAATACCGTGTTTAATTAAAATTACCCCATCATCCGAAAGTAACTTTAATGCCCTTCTTAATGTAGCACGACTAATATTATATTTTTCTATTAGCTCTACTTCACTGGGTAAACGATCACCAATATCAAAATAATCTTCTATCGTTTGTTTTATATCCTCATAGACTTGTTTATATTTCGGAATAAAACTATCAATAATATGCCTACTCAAGGTGCACCCCCTTTCAATTACAAGATGTTTGCAAGCGTATTCATTTAGGTGAGAAATGCAGATATTACTCACTAAATACAGACGTCTGTACACGTCTATGTTTATAGATTGCTAAAATCTTATCATCAAAATTTTGTTATGTCAATTAAATTGTTAATTTTTCTTTGAAAACAAATAAGGTTTATAGTTCCCCTAAATTCATTAAAAATTAAACTACAAAGATTATTCTTCTTTTATGTTAAATGCCTTATATTTGACCTTACATCTATTCCCACTAAGGATTGATACTAATTAAAATTATACAAATTTAAACTAATTACAATTAATTATAACCCACCCTTTTTTTAAAAAAATTCTATTTCAAAAAAGTGAATTCAAACAGATGAATCATAATTACATTCTAATATTTAATCAAAGGAAAGAATTGGAATTGTTGTTCTCCGGTTTAAATATATAAACCCAATATAAAAAGGTTAATCTTCTAATAGTCTTGTCCCTTTTTCCTGATAAAGCCTTTTAATTTTACAATTCTGTCCCTAACGAATCTCTGAGGTTTCTCGACCATCCATAAATTACGCTTCAATGTAAAATCTTTTATGTTTACCTCCCTCAATGTACCATAACTTAACTCTTTTTTAACCGTTATTCTTGGTAATAAACTTACACCTAAATTTGCCTCTACCGCACTTTTTATAGACTGTATGCTTCCTAGCTCCATTGTGTTTTTCATACTATTCAATACATCCTTAGCTATAAATGCTTGTTCAATCATTAAACGCATTCCAGAGTCTTTTTCCCTCCAAATTATTTTTTCCCCTATTAATTCATCTAATGTAATTACTTTTTTATCTGACCAATGATGTTCTGAAGAAATCACTAATATAAGTTCATCTTTTGAAAATTCCTCCATTTGAAATCCTTCGACAGAAACTTCACTTTCTACTAATGCAATATCTATTTTATAATTTGCAAGGCTTGATAAAATAAAAGGTGTATTACCAATTATTACACTAAATTTGGTTTCTTTATATTTCTTATTAAACCCACCTAACATACTGGGTAATAAATATTCACCTATTGTTAGACTAGCGCCAATGCGTATCAATTTATCCTGTTTCCCCAAAAAAAGGCGAACCGCATCAAGGGACTGTTTGTCATATTCCACAATTACTTTAGCATATGAATAAAGAATTTCTCCGGCACCAGTGAGCCTAATATTACCTGCAGTACGATCAAATAAGAGCGTCCCATATTTTTCTTCCATTTGATTCATTTTTCTAGTTACTGCTGGTTGCGATAAGTAGTTTATACGGGCTACTTCACTGAAGCTGCCCTTTTCTACTACTTGGGAAAAAAGGTAAAAGTTTTCAACATTCATATTCCGGATCCTCCTATAGGTCTATAATTATTATACATCCCCCACAAATGTAAGACTGATTTCGCTAGTTCTATACAACAACTATATTTTTCCTACCTTACCTTTTCAAATACCCTTAGATTCTGCCTAAAATAATTATACCATAACCACTTTATTTGATTATATCCATTTGGGTTATACCCTATAACAAATTTTTAATTTACAACGGAAATATTTGGGTTGATAATAGTATTGTCTATCCATTTTCCTTCAATATTTGTAATTTTAAAATGAAATTTAATTT
>DKGO01000192.1 GCA_002453315.1 Caryophanales bacterium UBA6768
TTATTTGTCACATTGTTGATTTCATAGAAAACATCTGCAAGTGTCTATGATTAACTTAATAATATATTATTTGACAATGACACATTAATTAATACTAATAATAAATAATATTCAAATATTCTGTATTACCCTTTTATCTAAGAAAAATTTCTTAACAAAGAATATACTAATGGTTTCCTGTCCAAATTCACTATAAAGGAAAAACAATCATGGACAAGAATACACTAAAGACATGTTTGATAAATGGATATCCCCTATCAATCAGAAAAAATTTTAAACAGGTGGATATTCTCAGACAAGAATAAAAAGAAACTAAAGGCCGAAGCTTTTCTTAAGCTGATGCTCTTTGCGCAATTATGTGAAACAGAGGGACTGCTTGCCATAAACGATGCATTACTTGATGATTATTTTCAAAAAAACATAGTTTTCATTCCATTAATGCTTCGCAGTTATCACGTAGAAATAATGAATTAGATCCATCCGTTCTTGCGACAATCTTCTTGAACTTAGTTCATTAAATTCATGCGGACACCATCAATGCATGAAAATTCATGACTTTGAAAATCATTGATGCGACAACGTTATCGCTCAACCCCACTTATTATAAATGGGCAACGTTCAAACAAAGACAGGCGTTAAGCTCAATTTACGACTTGTGTTTATAGACAAAGATAACGTTTATCCAGACAAAGCAATCATGACAACGCCAGATAAGCATAATCATAACCACCTTAAAGTGCTTGTGATGATCAGGAAGTCATGTATATGTTTGACCGTGGTTTTATCTATTATAAACGGTTTGGTCGAATGACTATAAATTACAGATGAAGCCTATTTCTTCGTCTCAAGGCTAAAGAAAAATGATGTGACTAGAACAAATTACTCATTTGAATTATCAAAAAATTCAGCTGTGATTCAAGATCACATGATCTACATTGAAACAACTCAAAATTGTGCTAAGAATGTATTTTTGATTGTTGAAGTCGATGGTACAAAAGGGAACTCTTAGACTCATCTCAATCGATTTGATTTATATAAGCCGATGAGATTAGCGATATTTAACGTGCACTGATTACGTACTGTCCCCGTGTACTGATACGTTTTAAAGCAAATAGCAAAAAGTCATTATTGCGTATTAGTCGTTGAATCTAAAGCGACTTTGTGTATTCATTTAGAAACATGATGTTTACAGAAAATTCAAACTATCAACGTTAGTGATTATTTACTATGTTATTTTTTAACAAATAGAACACATTTTATGTATGTTAAACTTCAATAATGGATCAAATATACAGACTTAAACATAAGGAAAGGACGATTCGTATGTATTCCAGCATTAGGAAAAAGCTGAAGAATCAAATTTCCCAGGATGGAATAATAAAGGCACCTGGGGTTTATGATTCCCTCACTGCTCTTATCGCCGAAAAGGTAGGTTTTAATGCTTTATACTTAACAGGGGCTGGTGTGTCATATACTACTTTGGGAGCCCCGGACTTAGGATTTATTACGGCAAGTGAAATGGTAAGTAAGGCATCATATATTTGTGAAACGGTGAATATACCAGTCATCGCAGATGGTGATACAGGATATGGCAATGCACTTAATGTAAGAAGAACGATTAAAGACTATGAAAAAGCTGGAGTTGCCGCCATTCAATTGGAAGATCAGCAATTCCCGAAAAAATGTGGCCATATGTCTGATAAGAGAATAATTCCCGCTCAAGAAATGGAAGGGAAAATTAAGGCAGCAGTCGATGCAAGGACAGACGAAAATTTTCAAATTATTGCTCGTACAGATGCTAGGGAGACTGACAGCCTAGAAGAGGCAATAGAACGCGCTCACGGATATGCCGATGCTGGGGCAGATATTATTTTTATTGAAGCGCCGAGAACACAAGCAGAAATGATTCAAATAGCAGAATCTCTAAATAGTCCACTTGTTGCGAATATGGTGGAAGGTGGCAAAACTCCATTACTACCTGCGGAGATATTAATGGACATAGGTTTTAAACTAGTCATATATCCAAACAGTGTGACAAGAATGGTCGCAAAATCAGCAGAAAAGGTATATTCAGAAATTAAACATAAAGGGACGACAAATGAATTACAAGATGAAATGTTTCAATTTAACGAATTAAATCAAATTCTAAATATCGATTATTATAAGAAACTGGAAACAAAGTATAGCGGTTCTTAAAAATATCAAAGGTTAAAGCGCTAAAATGAGCTTTTAAGAGAATCATTTTAATGCGTTAACGAACTATTCCTTTGTCACATTTAACTCTGTGTGATTGATAGAAATAGATAAAAGGGGAGATTGTAATGTCATATAACGTCGCTCAAAAATTAATTAAAAAACATCTTGTTGCCGGTATCATGGAACCGGGATCAGAAATAGGTTTAAAAATTGATCAATCATTAACCCAGGATGCCTCCGGACAAAATGCAATGCTTTATTTAGAAGCGATGAACCTTGATCGAATAAAAACTGAAGTTTCAGCCCAATATATTGATCATAATCTGACTCAAGAAGATAACAAGAATCCCGATGATCACATATTTTTACATAGTGCTTCCCAACGATATGGTTCATATTTTAGTCGGGCTGGGGGAGGAGTAAGTCACCCTGTTCATATGCAACGTTTTGGAATACCCGGAAAGACTTTACTGGGAACAGATAGTCATACTTGTGCAGCAGGGTCATTAGGAATGCTTGCAATGGGAGCGGGTGCTATCAGTGTGGCAATTGCTATGGCAGGTCATCCATTTTATGTGAAAATGCCACATATTTGGGGTGTGCGATTGTCAGGGAAGATGCCAGACTGGGTTAGTGCAAAAGACATCATTTTGGAAATGCTTAGACGCCATAGTGTTAAAGGAGCGGTGGGAAGAATTATAGAATATTATGGACCAGGTCTAAAGGGTTTAAGTGCGATGGACCGTCATGTCATAGCTAATATGGGGGCAGAACTTGGTGCGACAACAACCGTATTTCCATCAGATGGAGAGACGCAATTGTTTTTAAAAAGACAACAACGGGAGTATGATTGGATTGAATTAAAAGCTGATGAAAATGCAACTTATGATTTTCATGAGGAAATAGATTTATCAAAGTTAGAACCACTTATTGCATTACCTTCAAGTCCAGATAATGTAGTCCCTGTAAGAGAAGTGGAAGGAAGGGAAATATATCAGTCATATATCGGATCATCAGCAAATCCCGGATATCGGGATTTTTCCATACCAGCGATGGTTATAGAAGGGGAAAAAGTATTTGATAATGTATCGCTTGATATTAATCCAACGAGCAGACAAATGCTAGCAGATCTAGCAAAAGAAGGACATATAGGCAGCTTCATACAAGCAGGTGCACGATTACATCAGGCAGGGTGTAATGGTTGCATCGGGATGGGGCAAGCCCCCGCAACAGGGAAAAATAGTTTACGAACAACTCCAAGAAACTTCCCTGGACGCTCAGGTACAAAAGAAGATGCTGTGTTTCTTTGTAGCCCGGAAACGGCCATAGCTTCAGCCATTTATGGTAAAATTACTGATCCACGAAATTTGACAATGAAATATCCCAAATTTACACCGGTTGAAAATCCAACAATTGATACGAATTTATTAGAGGTACCACTTCCCATTGAGGAGGCAAAAAAAGTCAAATTGGAAAAAGGCCCTAATATTGTTTCCATCCCAGAAATGAAATCGTTAAGGGATCAATTTGAGAATGAAACATTATTAAAGCTCGGGGATAATATTTCAACAGATGAAATCCATGCAGGAGGATCAAAAGTACTTCCGTTTCGAAGTAATATACCTGAATCTAGTAAATTTGCTTTTGAAATAGTTGATGACACTTATTATTCACGGGCTATGACTCAAAAAGAAAAAGGTCATGTCATAATTGCTGGTTTTAATTATGGACAAGGTTCAAGTAGGGAACATGCTGCATTAACACCAAGGTATTTAGGATTAAATATTGTTATTGCCAAGAGCTTCGCCCGAATTCATTGGGAAAACTTAGTGAATGTAGGGGTCTTGCCATTAACATTTGTGAATAGCGATGATTATGACAAAATTGAAAAAGGCGATATACTGTCATTTACAAATTTAAGAGAGGCTATTATGGAAGAGAGTACGATTCAATTGAACATAAAGAATAAAAATATAAACATCGAAGGAAAACATGACCTTTCCCCACGTCAAATAAAAGTTTTACTCAAAGGTGGACTTCTCAATTGGGCAAAGGAACAACAATTAGATTGATTGGAAGTTAAACTTTTGTAGACAATAAGATATAAAACTTCGTTTTTTGTCTGTTGGTGATAGTGAAAAGCAAAAACGTTAGTGAAAATAAGGGGATTTCCAAAATGGAAAGTTGGAAGGTTTCAATTCACTAACGTTATAATTATTTTACCGACTGAAAGAAGATTAGTCGATTGAATAAGCCTTATGTTTTTTTAAATAATTTTCGAGTCCTTGCTCATTCAATATATTGACCATGACCTGTGGCATTTCTGTCCCTTTAAACTTTTTGCCAATTGTTTTGTTATGAACTGTTCCAGATTTCAAATCTACTTCTATCTCATCTCCTGGATGAATCTCATATTCACTTAATTCAATTACTGGTAAGCCAATATTAATCGCATTTCTAAAAAATATCCGTGCAAAATAGTGAGCGATAACGACCGATACCCCGGCTGTTTTTAAAGCAAGTGGTGCCTGTTCACGTGAGGAACCACAACCAAAGTTATCACCAGCAACTAGAATATCCCCTTTTTTAACTTTTTTATGGAACTCAGGGTCCAAATCTTCTAATACATGATCAGCCAACTTTTGCATTTCTAATGTTTTTGTATATTTACCAGGAATAATGCGATCAGTGTCAATATGATCTCCATATACATGTGCCATACCTTTTAATTCCATAATTAATGAGCAACCTCCTTCTTCATTAATGTGATTGGATTTGTAATTTCGCCTGTAAGTGCACAAGCAGCAACGAAAGAGGGTGAGCCCAAATAGACTGAAGAATTCGGATTACCCATTCTTCCTTGAAAGTTTCTATTCGTAGAAGAAGCAACATTTTCTCCGTCACCCGGGATACCTTGATGGGTTCCGACACATGGCCCACATCCTGAAGGTAAGAAAGATGCCCCGGCATTCGCTAATATTTCGGCTGTACCATCAGCTAAAGCATCTAAATATACTTTTCTTGATGATGGGGCAATAATAAACCGAACATTTTCATGGATTTTTTTCCCCTTAACAATTTTCGCTGCTTCTTGTAAGTCTTCTAATCTACCATTTGTACAGCTACCAATAAATGCTTGATGTATTGGTGTACCTTCATACTCAGAAATGGGTCTTATATTATCAGGGGAATGGGGAACGGCAATTCTCGGTTCAATCTCAGAAACATCAATCGTTAATACTTGGGAATATTTAGCTCCTTCATCCGGTCTTATTTCTTCATACTCATAAGGTAACTCTAACCCTTCCATATCGACGAGTCCCGCTTTAGCCCCCATTTCTATTACCATATTAGCAAGGGTCATACGGCTATCTAGCGACATTGCCTTCACAGCATTACCTGAAAATTCAATCGCTTGGTATGTAGCCCCTTCAATTCCTAGCATACCAACAAGATGTAAAATAATGTCCTTTGCAAAAACACCTTCAGGTAATTGGCCATTCAGTTCAATTTTTATTGTTTCCGGTACTTTTACCCAAGTATGGCCAGTTAACATAGCACCCGCTAGGTCTGTTGACCCAACCCCCGTTGAGAAAGCCCCAACTGCCCCGTAGGTACACGTATGTGAGTCTGCGCCTAAAACAATTTGTCCAGGTCGAGCGTGATGATGATCAATCATCACTTGATGGCAAATGCCTTCTCCAACATCATATAATTTTATACCTTGTTCTTTTGCAAATTCACGGAGTAAATCATGTAATACTGCAACAGCTTGATTGGGTGCTGGGGATGCATGATCAATGATTAGGACCATTTTGTCTTTATCCCAAATTTGCTCTCCACCCATTTTTTTAAAAGCCTGAATGGTAAGTGGCCCAGTAGCATCTGTCGCCATAACCATATCGACATCAACGATGGCAATATCGCCTTGAGAAACTTTTTTAGACGAATGATTGGAGATGATTTTTTCAATAATTGTTTGAGGCAAACCAATCCATCCTTTCTTAATATAATGAAGTTAATGTTGGTAAAAGTGGAATGCATTCTATTTTATACTTTAATCATATTTTAAAGAAAAGTAAGAGTAAAGTCAAATGTGTAAGAGAGAATAATTTATTGTAAGTTAATGTTATGAAAAGTAGACTTTAAAGCACCAGTAAACTTATTCCTAGGGAAAACGGTTATACTTTCAGTAAGTGAAGTGAAATATTTGTGAATTTCAGAACTATAGGTTGACAGCCGATGGGAAACTATATAAAGTATAGTATATAGAACATGTTCCATGAAAATTTGTAACATTGGTTTTAAGTAAAGAAGATAATTATTAAACTGGGTTTCTTGCAGAATATGGTAATATATCGTAAAGGTATGTAGAATTTAATATAATATACTGATATTGTATAAAATGGAAATGGAAAGGTTGAGTAATATCATGATAAAGTCATTTGAAAGAATGTTTTCTATTTTAGGTATGTTTACAATGGATACACCAAGTCTATCTATTAGTGAAATAGAAAGAGAGCTAAACTATCCTAAAAGTACTATTTTTAGGATTTTAAATACATTAATTAAAGCAGATTATATTGTGCAAAATCCTGATACGCATCGTTATTCATTAGGGATGCAGTTTTTTAGATTGGGTAGTATCTTTCAAAGCCAATTAGATTTAAGAAATATATCGTTACCCGTAATGAAGCAACTAGCCAAAGACTCTCTTGAAACAGTAGAGCTAAATATTATTGATGAAACAAGTAGATTTTGTATAGAAAAAATAGATAGCCCCCTTACAGTAAGAAACTTTGTCCAAATTGGTGACCGTCACCCTTTACATTTAGGGGCATCCGGAAAATGTTTATTAGCATTTTTGAATCTAGATATACAGAATCATTTATTGATGAGATTGGGTGAACAATATGATGTTAAAATACAAGGGTTAAAAGAGGATTTAAAAAGGATTCGCAACAAAGGATATGCATTTACAAAGGGTGAAAGAGTGGTGGGTAGTTTTGCGGTGTCAGCCCCACTTTATGATGAGGGGGGGGGATTAATAGCAAGTATTACCCTATCTGGTCCTATTCAACGTTTGAATGGAGAGCGAGAAAATGAGTTAATCAATTTATTAACAAACTCTGCAACAATTATATCACAAAGTTTCGGAAATTTCTCCATTAAAAGTTAACTACTAAAATTTGACGAGCTAGATGCTGTGGAACGGGTAGGGGATGTCAGATCACCTATTTGAATTAGATAGGTTAGATTGGCGTCATAAAACAGTATAAAGCAGAGAGGTAATGACAGGGAAATGGATATAAATAGTAACCAAGGTCCATTAAAAGGGATTAGAATACTAGACTTATCAACAATGATTGCTGCACCTTTTGGCGCGACGTTATTGGCCGATTTTGGTGCAGAAGTAATTAAGATTGAAATCCCCAAAAGAGGTGATTCTTTACGTGATATGGGACCTTTTAAAGGGGATGAACCACTAAGATGGCCGACAATGGCAAGGAATAAAAAATCACTCACATTGGACTTGCGTAAAGAAGAAGGTAAAAGTGTTTTACGGAAACTTGTCCAAAAATCTGATGTCGTTATTGAAAATTTCAGAACGGGTACATTGGAAAAGTGGGGAATCGGTTATGAAGATTTAAAAAAGATAAATAACGATTTAATCATGATTCGTGTGACAGGCTATGGTCAAACAGGCCCATATGCTTCAAAAGCAGGCTTTGGCACTCCTGCCACTGCATTTAGTGGCTTTACATATTTACATGGATATACCGATCGGCCCCCGATAAGTCCTGCATTTTCATTATTGGATTATATTACAGGTGTTTACGTTGCCTTTGCTACTTCCACAGCATTATACTATCGTGATGCAAAGGAAGATGGTAAAGGGCAATTTGTTGATTTAGGTTTATATGAGTCTGTATTTCGGATGATGGAGTTTTTAGTAACAGATTATGACCAAAATGGAATTATTAAAGAAAGGACACCTGGATTAAGTGGACATTCAAGTCCAGCAGGGACTTTCCAAACGAAAGATGGGCATTGGGTCGTTTTAGTAACTAGTTCAGATCGTACTTTCGAAAGATTGGCAGAAGCAATGAATCGTAAGGATATGTTAGAAGATGACCGTTTTTATACCAATTCAGTCCGTTTGCAAAATTTTGATTTAACAAATGGTATCGTTGCAGATTGGGTAAAGACGAAAAATAGGGATGAATTACAAATACATTTAGACGAATTTGGTGTGCCGGTTAGTCCTATTTATAGCATTGAGGACATTTATAAAAATGAACAATACAAAGTAAGAGAAAATATTGTAGAAGTAGACCATCCAAGACTAGGAAAAATGAAAATGCCTGGAATCGTACCTAAGTTCTCAGAGACACCTGGTTCCATTCGTAATATTGGCCCGGATATTGGGGAAAATAACGAAGACATATTAAAAGATATTTTGGAAATGTCAGATGAGCAAATAAAAGAATTGGAAAAAAACAACGTCATTTAAATGGGGTGAAATAGTGGTTTTTCCATTGGAAGCAAATATTACAGAGGTTTGTCCAAGGGATGGATTTCAAACTTTGCCTGAAAATATGGCAACTGAAACAAAAGTAGACATCATAAATAAAATTTTTGAATGCGGATTTAAGCAGGTTGAAGTAACATCTTTTGTTCATCCCAAAGCAGTGCCACAAATGAAAGATGCGGATGAAGTGCTTCAAAAAATTAACCGACCATCAAATGTCATCCTTCGGGCGCTAGTCCCTAATTTAAGGGGATTAGAAAGGGCAATTAAGGCCGATGTGAATAAAGTGAAATTAATGCTCTCAGCAACTGACTCGCATAGTCTTAATAATGCAAATGCAAAAACATACGATGCGATGAAGGATTTTGAAAATATTGTCAAGGAAGCGGAAGGAACTAAGGTGAAAGTGGGGGCATCAATTTCGGTTGCATTCGGTTGTCCTTATGAAGGGGAGGTCCCTATTGAAAGACATATAGAAATTTGTAAACGATATGAGCAAATAGGAATTAAAGAAATTTCACTAGCGGATACAACTGGAATGGCTCATCCAGTTAGTATTAAAAATATAGTGAGTCAGTTAAAAGGGAGGTTCCCGGACTTCCATTTTTCCCTTCATCTTCATAATACACGTGGCATGGCATTTGCTAATGCTGTGGCTGGTTTAGAAGAAGGTATTATTGATTTTGACAGTTCCGTTGCTGGTGTTGGGGGTTGTCCTTACGCACCAAATGCAAGTGGAAATATTGCCACGGAAGATATTGTTCATGGTTTTGGAGAAATGGGAATTCAAACAAATGTGAATTTGGATAAAGTGATTGAAACAGCAAAGTACATCCAAAAGTTGTATCCAAACAATGTAGATAGTTTTCTATTAAAAGCTGGTAAGAGTTCCGAATTGCACATTGCTCCTAAAGGGCAAACTAAATTAAAGGATTAAAGAAACAAGGGCATGATACTATTAACAGCCAAATAACTAAGTTAATGGGCAATTTGTTAATTTGTTTTGTTTCCCCTAATAATATCATAAACCCTTCTCTGAATGGATAGAGAAGGGCTTATAATTGTGGTGATTCCTCCTCCCATTTTTTTCTGATATACATTCTTTCTTTTCCTTATCTCACTTAAAAGCTACCTGTTTTTTGATTGAATAGTAAACTAGGATACCTCACTTCATCTTTCCAGGTGGGGTTAGTTCAATATGATAACATTCGGGCTTGCCCATTTTACTCTCCTACTAAATCCAAAAGAATTAATGTAACAACAATATGGTGTTTTTCATTTTAAATAAATACTTCCTGAATATTAACCAGATATTAACCTTGGTATTGTAACATAAGTTTATCAGGTGATTACTCGAGTAGAAAAGGCCATAAAAGCACTTGGATTCAGTAATTTAAATGGTACCCACTTTGAATGGTGAATTTCCAATTAGGATTAAGAAGCAAAAATGGAAAGGAGCGAAGTACCATGATATATGTAACAAAAATATTATTGATGAATAGGGGGCGACAAGGATGATTAAAAAGTTAAAGTTATTTCTTATTGCGATAGTTTCACTCGCCATTTTAACATCGTGTTCAAATTTTGACATTGATGTTGATTTCGGTTCTACCTTGGATAAGTTTACTAGTATATTTTCATCTGATAATGATACTGAAAACACGGGGGATGGTAGTAGTGTTGACAATGGCAGAAAGCAAGGAGAAACAACCCGAAATTTTGAAAAAGTTAAAAATGATAATTTAGAAAGGATTTTCCACAATATGGCTGAAGCTATTAGGCCTGTTGAAAGTATTTCAAGTGTGATTATTTCAGAACAAATGGATGATGATGAGGAATCCCCAATGAAAACAACAACGAGGATGAAAACTATTCTTGACCCACTAGTGTTTCATGTAGATTTTGATGGTCCAGTTGAGATGATGGAGATGTATGCTAATGAACACGATGTTTATGCTAATGTACCGGGGCAAGGGTGGGTAAGGGCACCAGATGATGGGGCCTATTTAAAACACGTTAGTCAACAAATTAATGAAGACCATATTTTGCATTTTAATAACTATCTGGAACATTTTGAGGCGGAATCTGATGGTACACATTATATCATTACTTATATTGGTCCAGATGAAATGTTTAATGAGATCTTTTTCAATGAAGATTTGTTGGCAGAAGTATTTGGTGGGCTATTTACGAGTTTGGAAGGTTTTATTGACCTGGAATATTCGGGTGATGTAACGATGAAAGTGTCCAAGGAGACATTTTTATTAGATGAACAATTGATGAAGACACACTCGGTAACATCCATTTTAGGTTTCAAGTTAGAATCTGTAGAGCATACTAAACAAACGTTCACATATGATGATGTCGAACCATTTAGTATTCCTAAGGAAGTAATACAAAGTGCGCAGAGTAATTAATAAATACAATTCGCGGAAGGTAAAAAAAGGTTCTGCTTATCAAAAAGATAAACAGAACCTCTTAAGTTCATTTAAAATCAAATTTTCATCTATCCTCAATGATTGTTATTTTCTGGTTCTTTACAATCTAAATTAAGTTCAAAGGATTTCATACGTTTTTTCTCTTTCGCTATTTTTTCTACTGTATAATTTTTAAAACCTTTCACGTCTTCATTTGATAAAAAAAAGAGATAACGCTCTTTATCATCCTTTTCAATGACGAAAGGTGGAATACCACTTTTTACTAACAAAAAATTCATTAATAATCTTCCGGTTCTGCCGTTGCCATCGGCAAATGGATGGATTCTTTCAAACTGTATGTGAGACTCACATACTAATTCAATGATTTCATGGTCCAAATAAGCTGACTTTATACGTAAATTAAGATTATCAATCCACTGTTTCATTTCTAGATAAACATGACTTGGGTGTGTCGTATTAAAATCTGCTCCTTTGATATAATTAACTTCTGTTTTAAACATTCCCCGTTCATGATGTAACTTATCCATTAAAATTTGATGGGTTTTAAATATAATGTCAAAATCGAACCCTTTAGCAAGTGTATGATTAGAAAACAAATACTCCATCGCATATCGATGATTATCAATTTCATAAACTTCTCTTAATGATAATTTGTTGGGTATCGTATGATGAAGGATGATTGATACCGTTTCAGGTAAAGTAATACTATTGTTTTCAATGGCGTTTGAATGGTGTGACATACGAACAAGTAAATCATCCAAATATTCACCCGTTAAATTCATTTGAAACTCACCTCACATCGATCTATACCAGCTTGATATAATGATATCATAATTATAAGCAAAAATTAATGATTTTTGTAAAAATATAACAGGGATATTCATTTTTGCTACTACCATTTAAACAGCTTTATTCCCTTTTAGCAATGTCCGTGAATACACTAGTCCAATAACCCCTACAACGATAAACAGTATAGCCCGAATAACGATAGAGATATTTACTAGGTCAATAAAGAATAATTTTAACAGGCAAATACCAATTAGGATAATACCGAGATACCGTACAATTTTCCAACTATAGCGAATCCCAAGACTAATCGATAAGAATGCAAATAGGAACATCCATATCGTGTGGCCGATATAAACATAATCGTGCTCCCACATATAAACGTTAACAAAGGCAAAATACCATTTATTAAAGAAGAAAAAATAAACAATTTGTGAGATAACCGCTAATACAGGCGTAGATTGTTGTAAATTATTCGTCTTTGGGAATTTCCCTTTAGCCATCATGATAAACAATAATGTGAAAATGATAAGATAAAATACTTCAGTAAATACGTTAAATAAAAAGATAGGTTTACCTGAAGTGTATATTGTTAATGATGATATGCTGAAAAATAGTCCTATAAAAATAAACTCAATCACTGCAATATATGAGACGTAAATTCCGTGTTTCCATTTGTATGCGAAAAATGACATGATGATGGCAACCAACATAACGAACAAGAAAGCATGGTCATATAGGCTCCAGTCTGATATGGCAACTTTTATATTTAAAACCATATCGGTTAACTTAAATTCATAAATAAGACTTACTAATTGTGCAACTACTAAACTAATGTCAATGCTTTTAGTTTTTATATCAAATCGAGTTTTTCCATATAAATATATTACATAATAAATGAAAATCATTGTAACAATAAATCCAATCCAGGTTAAATGTTGTAGCGATATCCAGGATTGAATGTTAACTGCTGCAATAACTGATAATCCGGTTAAAACATAGATGAAACTACTAATAATAATCGTTCGAATTGTTTTAAAGTAAAGACCAACCCACATCCCAATGGCCCCGTTTAGAAGCAAAAGTAATAATTTACTTTCACCATTTTCAACATTAAAAGATAAGATAAATGCACTGATGGCAAAAACCGCCACGGCAGAGAAAATACTTTGGAGTTTAATGTCTTTACGTGAGTATCCGTAGATTGAGAACAACACATATAGTGTTGCTAGAAATCCGTAAACATACACTTCTTGATGATTTTCTAATAATTTTATCCAACCAACCATAAAGATAACATTTGAATAAATGATTGATTCTGTAAAAATAGATCTTGCAATCAAGCCTTTTACATAAAACAAAAGTAACAGTAAATGTTGAATAAGGGCAGTGAATACGATATACATTTCATTACCCGGTGATAGACCGAAAAATGTATAAACTAATAGGGTTAAGTGGAAAAGAATAAACGTAATATAATAGCTTAATTTATGCTTTCCACTTAGGGCAATGTAAAACAAGGTTAAAAATAACAGTAAAACGTATAGGCAAAATGTCCATGTTTCAACTGTTGTGCCTTTAATGAGAAAAGGTAAAAGGAATCCAGCAATCCCGGAAAGGATTGTTAACGTTTCTGATTTAATCTTCTTAGACATGATGAGCCCTAAAATAATGTACACGAGACTAATCATCATGGCGACAGGATAATTGAGTAAACCATATAAATAATAAGCGGCAGCAGTCACCAATATTCCAATGGCAATCGTTCCACCAATTAATGTAACACCAAATAACTTGTGTCCTTTGGCAATGTTTTTCATGCCAATATAAAAAATTAGTACTGACGCTATATAACCTAATGCAATCCGTACCCCATAGGATATCCAGCCCTTATCCATTCCTACTTTTAATCCCCAAAGTACTCCGAGAATTAACACGACCATAAATACCCGTGGGAGCCAAATGCCAAGTAATTGTTCAAATGAATCATGGCTCTTGGCGGATTTATCTGTTTCTTTAGTAAATTGTTGAATTGGATTCTCAGTCTCCGGCAATATATCAGTATCTGCCTGTTTAGACTTAGTTGCGCTTATCTGCTTGTCATCAGCTATTTGTTCGCTTTTTTGTTCATGTAATTCTATAGGATGTTTTTCCATTTTTATGGTTGTATGGTGTTGTTTTTCTACGAATCTCGTTTGATCTATCATTCCATCTTCCTGAAAATCAGATTGCTCGTTTAATTGTTTTTCCAATGAAATAATTTGTTGTTTTAAGTTTAACAATTCATTTTCTAATCGTTCTACACGTTTTGGTAAATTTTTATTAGAGTCTAACATTATGAACCCCTTTCTTGACGCTTCCTTGAATTATATCATATAAATGTTGAAATATATCCAATCTACAGATAGAAAATCTTCTATGATTTTAAAATTCGCGAAATTTTTAGATTAGTATGGTTTAATAGTTATAATAAGCATTTTTAAAGCAAGATAATATTTGCGGGCCTTATAAAGTGTGATTTTCAATTAACAATGGAAGGAGAAAGTAAGGGAACATTTTCTATAAAACACAGCAAAATATGAAAGCGATAACAAAGAATTTAATAGAGAAAATGGGGGAAGACATCATGAAAAAATTAAAGAAAATTTTAAAAATAGTAACTATTACTCTTGCTTCAATCATCGCATTACTTTTCATCATTTATCTTATTCTTCCAAAGGGACCTAAAGATCTCATGGAATTTGATGACCCATATCAGGTAAGTCGTTCATCAGTGACAGGGGATGAGTATATGGCATCAACCGGGACACCATGGGCAACTGATACGGCAATGGATGTCATGGATTCAGGGGGAAATGCATATGATGCGATGGCTGCATCGTTACTCACATTGAATGTCACTCATGGTGAAGCGGCTAGTTTTCCATCGGTTGTACCGCTTATTATTCACGATGCGGAAACGAAGGAAATTATGACATATAACGGGGTTGGGGTAGCCCCAGCAAAGGCGACAATTGCGGAATTTGGAGAAAGAGGACATGATACAGTTCCTAATTTAAATATATTATCACAGCTAATCCCGTCATCACCCGATATGCTCATAAAGATTTTACAAGAAAAAGGGACGATGAGTTTTTCAGAAATTGCTGCTCCAGCAATTGAAATAGCAAGGGAAGGATTTCCTGTTCACTCTGTGATGGCACATAATCTTGATCTATCATTAATTGAGCGTTTTGGAATGAATTTGATTTTGCCATATAACGGTAAGGTTTATTTGGATGGTGAATGGTGGCGATCTCTCCATCATTCAGATCGATTTACAAGACCTGAATTAGCAACTACCTTTGAAAAAATGGCGCAAATAGAACAAGAAGCAGTTGCATCCGGAAAAAACCGCGAAGAAGCATTACAAGCTGTACGTGATTATTTTTATAAAGGTGAAATTGCTGATAAAATCATAGCACTTCATGAAGATAAAGACGGACTTTTCACTTATGAAGACTTGGCTAAT
>DKGO01000041.1:0-2227 GCA_002453315.1 Caryophanales bacterium UBA6768
CTGAACAAATGCAATTACAACAGGAAATTGTAGCTAAACTAAAACGTAATGGTGCGAGAACCGTTGGGTTACGTTTTGAACAGTTGCCTGAAGAAACGATTAAAAAGTTTCAATCAACGAGTGGTGGACAAGCTGAAGCACACTCGATTTTAACTGGAGGGAATAAACCCCATTTCATCACAGTTGCAAGTGGAAAAGGTGGCGTCGGAAAATCAACCGTTACCGTAAACTTGGCCATGGCGTTAATGAGAATAGGGAAAAAAGTCGGGATCATTGATGCTGACATATACGGTTTTAGTGTTCCTGACATGATGGGGATTGAAGAACGTCCTGCTGTTCGTGGGGAAAAAATCATTCCTGTTGAACGATTTGGCATCAAAGTAATTTCTATGGGACTGTTAGTAGAAGATAACTCACCTGTCATTTGGCGTGGCCCTATGTTAGGTAAAATGTTGAATAACTTTTTTAAAGAGGTAGAGTGGGGTAATGTTGAGTATATATTGCTCGACCTACCACCGGGTACAGGAGATATTGCGATGGATGTCCATGAGGCAATTCCAACTTGTAACGAAATTATCGTAACAACACCACACCCGACAGCGGCGTTTGTTGCAGCCCGTGCTGGACAAATGGCAATAAAAACAAACCATGAAATACTTGGCGTAATAGAAAACATGGCCTATTTTGAAAGTGAAAAAACGGGAGAAAAAGAATATGTTTTCGGTAGCGGTGGTGGTGATAAACTCGCCGAAGTGTTAGATACGAAAGTTCTTGGACGCTTACCGTTAAAACAACCCTATGAAGATGATGATGTGTTTGCACCCTCGATTTACCAGGAGGACCATCCGACAGGAGAAGAATATCATCGAATTGCTGCAAAAGTCATCGCGAATATCGAGGAAAAGGCTAATAAATAATTAATAATCAAAAGAGAACGACGTAGTAAATAACGTTTAGTGCTGGAAATGGCTTCCCGGTATAAAGACGAGTTTACTTCAGTCGTTCTCTTTCTAACTATTTATTTAGTGAAAAATCCAATTTTATTCCTGTTTTTCAGAGCCACCAGAACCCTCTTCTCCACTTTTGTTAGTCTGTTCATCCGAGGACTCCTCATCCTTCTTATCACCAGATTCTTGTAAAATATTTTGCATTTTTGCTTGAAATATTGGTGAATTTAAGGTTTCCAAAATCGTTTTTTCCAAATGCTCTTTAAATTGTTGGCTCTTTAATAATTGGATTGTCTGTTTACTCATTTCTGGATCCTTCAATAAATCCATCATTTGTTTTTGAAATGTAGCATCATTCATCAATTGTTTCATTAATTTTTGTTGTTCATCATTTAATGAATCGGCAAAAGAAGTAACAAATTCGGGATCGGCAAATAGCTCTTTCCACATTTTTTTACTTTTATCTGACTGTAATGTATCCGAAATGGCATTTTTCACATCTTCTGAATCCATTATTAAGTGCTGTTTCATTTTATCATCAGTAATTATTTCCCGAAATGTTTGTTTTCCTTCATCTGTTTGTAAAATATCAACGACCATTTTTTTCGTCTGTTCATAATCCAATTCTTTGTTTGTTTCCCCATTAGAACAGCTATTTAAAAAGATCATGCAACCGATAAAAGGAATAATCAACCATTTACCCATCCGAATACCTCCCTCTTCTTATGTTAATATGTTAAAAAAAAGTAAAAATATACACTTAATCGGGAAAAAGTCTATGTTTCATGATAAAATAAATAAGATGCTGTAAACAGATGTAGGAGGATTTTTAGTGAATAGTCAAAAATTAATTCGGATGTTTTTTATGACGACACTCATTGGTGGAATCGTAGGCTTGTTCACAAGTTTTATCGTTGCAAAAGATGTTTATCTCAATGTATTGCGTCCATTTGATGGGATGGAGATTACAGGTATATTATTATATTATTTAGGTTTTGCTCTCGTCTTTGCATTCGTAAGCTTAGCTGGTTTTTTGGCGTATTTATTTATCCATCGATTCGGAATAGGCATTTTTCATTCCTTTTGGCCATACGTTCAACTGATGGTGCTTGTACTTGCCGTATTTGATATTCTTTATTTTTCGAATAAAGACATTTTGTTAAGCCATCGAATCATTATTGTAATCGTATTAATCGTTGCAAGTATTATTGTTGGCTATATAAAGGTAAAGCAAACGAACAAAACTGGCTTTGTTCCAGCGTTGTTTTTTATGATTGTTG
>DKGO01000041.1:2364-3333 GCA_002453315.1 Caryophanales bacterium UBA6768
CGTTGTTTTTTATGATTGTTGTGACGACACTTGAGCTAACGCTTGGATTAAGAACGAGTAGTATGGATTATATTACAATTATTTTAGTAACGTTACTTGCTACTAATGCATACCAATTAATCACATGGCATTATGTAACAAAAATAGACCCTAAACACGCAAAAAGAATTGAGGAAAACCGTAAAGCCCGAAGGGAAAAATTAGCAAAAGCAAAAGAACTTAAGGAAACAAAGAAATAGTATTTCTAAAGTCACCTTGAATTCAGTTTGTCATTCTAATATTTTTTCTTCAACTGTTACATTGCTCATTAATTCAGTAATCGTCACAAAATGAAACTTTTGATTTAGTGATGGGATAATATCTTTGAGTGCATCTCCTGTTTGCTTGGCACTATCAGATGCATGAAGTAGGATAATGTCACCATTTTTACTGTTGGAAATAACTGTATTGGCAATTTTGTTGGCTCCTGGATTTTTCCAATCGTAAGGATTAATGCTCCAATGAACTAAAGTTAAATTTAACTTTTCTGTTAATGAAATTAATTCCTTATTAATCATGTAATTTGGTGTACGAATGTACGCCATTTTTTCATACCCTAATTTATGAAAAAAGTGTTTTGCAAATCTGATATCCTTTTCCATTGAATTTAAATCCCCGTCAATATAATTCGTGTATCGATATCCGAGCATTCCTAGTTCATGTCCTTGTTCTTGAATCTCGGTTAGAATTTGGGGGTGTCTCTCTGCCCATTCTCCGCTCACAAAAAAGGTCGCCTTCACTTTATCTTTTTTTAAAATAGAAAGTATTTCTGGTATTTTCTTATCTCCCCAACTAATGTTAAATGTCAATGCAACTTGTTTTTTTTCTGTATTACCACGTAATATGCTTAATGCATCACTGTTTTGATGATAGTTAAGCGACGTAGAATGATAAATAAAAATAAACATAGCAGTGAATAAACTAATGATT
>DKGO01000109.1 GCA_002453315.1 Caryophanales bacterium UBA6768
ACGTTGATGATTTGATATTTAGCTGCCATTCTTTGGTCATGAAGTAGCTCAAGCATCATAATGGAGGACGTGGGAAGAGACAGTATCAACAACAAAATTCCGATTGTAAATAAAATATATCTTTTTAACATGGATGCTCCCTACCTTGTCATCAATAACTGATTTTACGATAATCTAGCCAATACATGGTTGCACTAGCCAAAATAACGATAATATAATGTTCGTGCCTGGTCTACATCTTTCGTTCCGTGAATTATTGCCCTACCATCTTTAAAAATAACCATACGATGATTATCGATTGTATATGACAACAAAAATGGATTTTGTTCTACTTTTCCTTGCGTTTTATGTAATTCTCCTGCTAATTTCAACAAATTTCTTAGTTGGTTTTTTGCTGGTCGAATTTGTACTGATTCCCTACCACATAACACGGCTGATTTCATTTGTTCGTCAATTTGCAAAAATGGGTATGTAGCATTTGGCCCGCATGAGGGACAAGACGTTTTTTTTAATTTGGAAACGTCCATCTTTATTTCTTCATTCGACCATACATCAAAAATTAATAATTTATTGAGCAATTCCACTTCGTTTCCTGTAAGCATTTTTAGTGTCTCTGTCATTTGATGGGCTACAACCCTACTTGCAGTCGGCATAATAATTCCAGCTGTATCACAAGTTGGACCTCCTACGGGTATTTTTTCAATTAAGCAATGGAGACAAGGAGTTTGTTTAGGAATAATCGTAAAACTCATGCCGTAGCTACCAACACAAGAACCGTAAATCCATGGAATGTTGTATTTTTGCGAAATATCATTGATCATCATTCGAATATCAAAGTTGTCCGTTGCATCCATGATTACGTCAACGTCTGCTATTAGCCATTCTAATTCCTCAGGGGTTACATCAACAATATGTGCGATGATATCTATTTCTGAATTGACTTTTTGTAATCTATTACTTGCCGCAATTGCTTTTGGCATTCTTTGTACCGCATCTTCCTCTGTATAAAGTGGTTGACGTTGTAGATTACTCCATTCGACATAATCCCGATCAACAATTGTCAGTTTTCCAATACCTGCCCGGGCAAACATCTCCGAACTTTGTGCACCAAGTGTTCCCAGTCCAATGATTAAAATATGTTTGTTTTTAAGTGTTCGTTGACCCTTTTCACCGATAGGTGGAAATAATATTTGTCGTGAATAACGATTGTCCATCAGGAATGCGCTCCTTTTGTGTTTTTATTCGGAAAGTATCCTTTCTAGGGTTATTATAACATCACACATCCAAATTAACATTGAGATGGGTAAATTTGTTTTTTTTATGGTTTCGTTTATTAAAATTCAATTTTGTTCTAATAGATTTATGCTTTTTTAAGGGAGTTTGCTAGGTTAAAATTTAAATTTAGCGTTTTTTCAAATTTTCCTTTCTGTATTATAATCTATTAAATTATTACTTTTTCAGAAAGGGGTTGCATGGCAGCTGAATCATTTATTAGTACAACAGAAACCTACACCATCGATAGAACATCAGATTTTTTCCTACCTGAAGTCTAGATCCGAACTGTCCACACAACATATGCAGACATATGAAAAACTTGATAAAGGATTGCAAGGTGAACTTAAATTTTTTCATTTATTGAAAAGGGGTTTCTCCGGTAATCATTATATCGTTTTATATGATTTGTTACTAGAAGTTAATCAAAGTCTTTTTCAGATTGATTGTTTACTTATTTTTAAACAACAAATTTATTTGTTGGAAATTAAAAACTATGAAGGGGAATTTGTATTAAAGGACGGGGAATGGTTTAAAGTAAGTGGTAATCGGCAAATCAGGAGCCCTATTCAACAATTAGACCGTAGCAAAATTTTACTAGAACAGTTTTTAAGAAAAAATGGCTTTTCTTTTACAGTATTGCCTTATGTTGTTTTTGTAAATGATACTTTTATGTTATATGAAGCACCAGTTAACCTTCCAGTTGTATTCCCTGCACAACAATTAAAATTTATTCATAAATTGAACAACATTACCTCTTCATTAGTACAAAAACATCAACAATTAGCAACAATTTTAGTCGATAATCACCTTAATCAATCACCCTACGAGAGAGTGCCGGAATTTAAAATTGAAGAATTAAAAAAAGGGATTGTCTGTAACAGTTGCCAAAATCTTTTAATCAGAAAAAACAACTATAAATTGCTCTGTTCTCATTGTGGTGATTTGGAAAGCATTTCATCTGGGGTTATGAGAAGTGTTGTTGAATTTAATATCCTGTTTCCTAATATGCTAATCACTGCTATTTCCATTTATGAATGGTGTGGAAGAATTATTTCTAAACGAGGGATTAGAAATATTTTATTGAAACATATGGAACCAAAAGGTATTAAAAATCACCGTTTTTATTTATTTAGATAAGGTCTAGTAATTCCAAAAGTTTTATCACTTTACTTGGCTCCGTCTTTTACTTATAAACCTCCTTATCGCTTTAATTGGCTCTTTTAATGGATTCTCTAGCCGTGGGCGGTCTGCTCATGGCTTCCGTTTTCTCTTTTATCGGATTCTCTAGCCGTGGGCGGTCTGCTCTCGGCTACAGTTTTCTCTTTTATCGGATTCCCTAGCTGTGGGCGGTTTGCTCACGGCTTCCGTTTCCCC
>DKGO01000126.1 GCA_002453315.1 Caryophanales bacterium UBA6768
ATCAGCACCGAAGACGGCTGTTTTCACTAACGAAGAGCCTACTACCGATTTTGCAACTTGGATTGCTTCCTCATCGGTATAAGCACCATTGACTTCGACTTCAACGAGTGTTGTCGCTCCTTCTCCATCTTTTGCAATCATTTTTGCTAAGTCTTCACATGTTTTGCTTAATAATTCAACAAACGTTGTCCACTCTTCATGTTCCGGTGTTAAGCTTTCATTATTTGCTTTTTCGCTTGCCATTACGAGAACCATATCGTTTGTCGAAGTATCGCCGTCAATCGTAATACAATTGAAAGTATTATTTGTTACTTCTTTTAATGCAAGTTCCAACATGCTTGGCTCAATGACAGCATCTGTTGTAATAAATGCAAGCATTGTACCCATATTTGGTTCGATCATTCCTGATCCTTTCGCTGAACCTGCCATCGTAACTTTCTTCCCATTAATAAATGTCTCATAGCACGTTGATTTCTGGACAACATCAGTTGTAAGAATGGCTTCATTAAATTGGCTAGCGGCTTCTTCTGTTGCTTCAAGGTTCAGTTGTTCGATCCCGCGTAAAATTTTTCCCATCGGCATTTGTAAACCGATTATCCCAGTAGAGGCAACTGCCACATAGTGGGGAGCAATTCCGAATTTAAGGGCGACCTCGTTGCGCATCGTATATGCATCAGCTTCTCCTTGTTTACCTGTACAAGCATTTGCATTCCCACTATTGACGACAACAGCTTGAACTTTTCCCTCTTCAGCCAAGCTTTCTTTAGTTACTTTAAGCGGAGCAGCTTGAATCACATTCAATGTGTAGACCGCCGCTGCATTTGCAGGTGTTTCACAGTAAACGATTCCTAAATCCTTTCGTTTCCTTTTGACACCTGAGTGTAGTCCAGCCGCCTGAAATCCCATTGGTGTCACAATCGAACCTTTTTCAATTTTTTTTATTTTATTTTGAGTGCTGAGCAATGTAAGGTCTCCCTTCGGATTTACGGATAAACTGGAATAAATTCCAGCCCCGTCTGTTCATTTAATCCGAGCATTTTATTCATATTTTGTACAGCTTGACCTGCTGCACCTTTCATTAAGTTATCAATAACTGATATAACCATGATTCGATTCGTTCGTTCATCATAGGTTAACGAAAGGTCACAGAAGTTTGAGCCATACACTTCTCTTGTACTGGGATATGTCCCTCTTTCCCTAATTCGCACGAAATAATCATCTTTATAGCTTTCATGGTATAAATCAAATAATGCATCAATATTCGTTTCAGATCTTGCTGTTGCATACATAGTCGTCATAATGCCACGAGTCATTGGAATAAGGTGAGTGCTGAATGTGATAGGTCCAACCTCGTCATTCCAATGTGATAATGATTGTTCAATTTCAGGAATATGTTGATGTTCGTTTACTTTATAAATTTTTAGGTTGTCATTCATTTCCGAAAAATGTGTAACAGATGATACACTTCTTCCTGCCCCACTCACGCCAGATTTAGCATCAATAATAATCGAGTTCACGTCGATTAAATTATTTTTAACTAATGGAGCAAGGCCTAGCAGTGCTGCCGTTGGGTAACAGCCTGGATTAGAAATTAATTTTTTATTTGTTAACTCTTCCTCAACCCATTCTGTTAAACCGTAAACAGCTTCATTCAACAATTGGTCGTCCCCGGCTTCCTGCTTATACCATTCTTCATAAATGGACCGATCTTTGAAGCGGAAATCACCTGATAAATCGATCACCTTAAGGTCATGATGAAGTAATTGCGGCACGAGCTTTGTTGCTACTCCTGACGGTGTGCCTAGAAAGACGATATCCGTCTCTTTTGCAATGGATTCTACATCAATATCGACTAGCGTTTCCGTAACCACGTCTTGTAAGTGTGGGTAACTATCAATCATTCTTTTTCCTTGCTGACTTGAAGAATGAAAAGAATGAATCGTCACTTCAGGATGATGGCGCAAAATTCGTGTTAACTCCGATCCCCCATATCCGGTCGCTCCAATTATTGCAATTTTCATATCTATATCCACACCTTTAATTTTCTTAGATATATTCATTATAAGCTGTATAAAAATAAAATCAATAGTATAATTATAAATATTTAACTATTTTCCATTCTACTCTTCAATGAATTTTTTTGACTATGTTCCATACGTTCAATTGACTACTACAGCAAATAATCCATGATATAAAATAACATTAGATTAAACTGTAAAACTAAGACCGAGCCATTTTTTTATACATCATGCATGATTCATTCGATGCATAAAAAATGAGCGTGATCAGGATTACTTTTCCTCTTCACGCTCAAAATTAAACTTAGCCTCTCCATTTTTTAATTCAATTCTTAACTCAATGCCTTCTATAAACCATTCATCCTGCTCGTCAAAGTAAAACGTAATCCCTTCTTGTACATGACTAATTGCTATATCATCAGAATCTTGTTTAGCAACACCGAGCGAAAAGTTCGGATGAATTTCATTGCCTCCTCCATACAATTTTACAAAAAATCTTAAAAAATCGCCTTCACTTAAGCCCATTTCATTTTTATACCAACGGGCTGCTTCCTTCGTCACTGTTAATTTCATGGATGCTCGTCCTCCTAATTTCAACAGATGGATGTTACGTTCTTTTGCAGTGTCTAAATTTTAAAATACGCTAACATCTAGATATCGTCAATTCATTGCTACTATAATAAGTAAGATTAAATTTCGACAGGGAGTGCCTCCTGAATACTACTTTCCAATCAAGCGTGGGACTACGATGACAATGATCATAAAATTAGATTGTCAAAAGGACATAATCAAGCTCTTTACAATAGGTTTTTTACTGTCTGAAAAAGTTTGACGAAACATGTATTTAGTGTTATCTTTTACCTATCTTATTTTTATGACTGGATCGTATTATAAGGGCTTTAAAATAGAATGCTTTGAAGGGGAGGAGTCTGTCACTACAGGCTCCTTATTGTCTTTTTTAGGACCTTTGTGCCCAACATAATGGAGGGGAAGCTTTGACTAGTTTATATGTGTTTTTACCTATGTTAGTAGCAATTTTAATCCCGTTCCTATTTAAGTGGATTAAAAAAATACATACGGGATGGTTTGTGCTCGTTGTTCCATTGTTATTAGTTATCATTTATTCCACTTTTATTCCGAACGTCATGCAGGGTGACGTCATTGTTTCGGAATTAGCTTGGATCCCTTCACTTGGGATTAACTTTATATCATATCTTGATGGGCTCAGCCTTTTATTTTCAATTTTGATTACAGGAATTGGAGCATTAGTTGTCCTCTATTCTATTTATTATTTAGATAAGAATCGTGAACAATTACACAATTTTTACATTTACTTGCTACTTTTTATGACAGCTATGCTTGGCGTCGTACAATCTGAAAATGTGATCACGCTATATTTATTTTGGGAGCTTACTTCCATCTCATCATTTCTCCTTATCGGCTATTGGTTTACGAAAGACCGGTCACGATTTGGTGCGCTGAAATCCATGATGGTGACTGTCTTTGGTGGATTATTAATGCTTGGGGGCTTTATTTTACTAGGCGTGATGGGTGGTACATATTCGATTCGAGAGCTGATCTCTCAAACACCTGAACTCGCATCACATCCTTTCTTTATATGGGCGCTTGTCCTTATTCTATTCGGTGCCTTTACGAAGTCAGCTCAATTTCCATTTTATATTTGGTTAC
>DKGO01000069.1:0-14437 GCA_002453315.1 Caryophanales bacterium UBA6768
TTTAATTTTTACCCATCATTTTTTTTACTCCCAAATAAAAAGGACCTACCGAAAAATCACCATTAATGACTCTCAAATAAGTCCCATGTTTACCTTAATTAAGAATAACCATGATTTGATATGTTATTTTTAGTAATATGATTGGCTATAATTAGTCCACTTTCTATCTGGATTTTTACCAGTTTTTGAATTGGTATGACAGAATAATCAAAGGAATCCTCTATCTCCTTACAAAGCTCTATTAATGCCTCATTAGCTTTTTTATAAGTATTCCTTATCGTCTGAATAACTGACTTATCTCTGCTGTTTTCGCCTTTGAGTTTCTCAAACTCAAATTCACAAGTACGAACAGTTAAACCTAAATATAAGCTAGAATGAAATAGAGGTAATAGATTATTATCAAAAATCTGAGAAACAGTTGCTAATTCTTCAAATTCCTTATTTTCTAAAATCCAATCCCGTTTTGCATCTATATTCTCGTCTTTTGTTTTAATTAATTGGCTTACTAATTTAACAAACGGGTTTTCTCTACTTATATAAGGGCTTATTTCATCTAATAAGGTAGCAATCATATTATGGTAAACGTTCGATTCTTCAATGTTTTTTAAAAGTATTTCCTTACGTGTCAAATCACCTTGACTCATATCTCCAATACGATGATCGAAGAAATATGGCAACTCCGTCATTAATGTCACACAATTTGCCCTAGTTAAAGCGTAGTCTGCACTAGTTGTCCCCGCTTCATAATTAGGTGTTTTCCCGGTATACTTTTCCATGAAATCATAAATTTGTTCGGCTTTAAGCATGTTAAACACTGCAGGGGCAAATTCTTTAATAAATGGTGCTTCCGCCTCTCCTAGTGCTAGAGGAACCCCCTGTTTTCTAGCCGATTCATATAGACCCTCGTATAATTCTGGTATGTCGTGTGTTATATACCAATAAGCCCCATTAAATTCCGTGTTGTGCAGTGAATACATGAACACAGGCTTAATATCATCAATGATATCCATTAAAATTTGTGTTTCAGGTAGCGGGTTATCAAAGTCAAGTTGTTTGTATTTAATCGGAAATGTCCACTCTACCTGTTCATAATCTGCCGGCCGATAATAGTTTTTAGCAAAATGATAGATATCATTCGGTCCCTGATATCCTTTTTCACCCAGACGAGTTCCATCTGGATCAATACATTTAATTATATACCACGTCAGGTCTAGCCCATCACGCAATGCCTTATTTTCAGCTAATTCTCTCGATAAAAACTCCATAGACATAGCACCAATAGGTTCACTGGGATGGGGACAAGCGAATGATAATGCATTTTTAGAACCATTACCTATTTTAATGCATTGAATAGGATGTCCATTTCTAGAATTTCCTACTTCAAATACATGAACAATTTCGGGATATTCCCTTGCTAATTTAAACGTACTTTCGTCCAATTCATCAACTGTTAAAAAAGTTTCGTAGTTTGGGACCTTATCAATAATATCTTGGAAGTTCAAAACTAACTCTCCCCCTACACTAAAGTTTTTAAATCTAGGCTAAAATTTTATTGTTAGTAATATGATAAGCCACTTTAAGTCCACTTTCTATTTGGATCTTTACAAGTTTCTGAACTGGTATGACAGAGTAGTCAAATGTATTCTCCATTTCTTGACAAAGTATTATTAGTTTTTCGCTACCCTGTCTATGAATCTCTCTAATCTTATTGATAGCTGATTTATCTTGATGATTGTCATGATCAAGCCTTTCTAATTCAAATTCACAAGTACGTACTGTTAAACTTAAAAATAAACCATAATGAAATACAGGCAATAATTTATTATCAAATATTTGGGATACTGTTGCTAACTCCTCAAATTCCTTGTTATTTCGAATCCAATCTTTCTTAGCCTCGTTATCATCATCTTTAGCCTCTAACATTTGATTTACCAGTTTAACAAAGGGATTGCTTTTACTAATATAGGATCTTATTTCTCTCAAGAGGTCCTCGATCATATTATAATATACAATCGACTCTTCGATGTTTTTTAACAGCACTTCCTTTCGCGTCATATCCCCTTTACCCATATCTGCAATTCGTTTATCAAAAAAATGTGGTAATTCCGTCACTAATGTCACACAATTAGCCTTTGTTAGTGCATAGTCGGCACTTGTTGTACCAGCCTCATATTTTGGTGTACTACCAGTATGTTTTTCCATAAAGTCATAAATCTCCCTAGCAAAAGGCATTTTATACACTGCCGGGGCAAATTCTTTTACAAATGGAGCCTCTGGTTCACCTAGAGCTAAAGGCATACCCTGTTTTTTAGCTGCTTCATACAAGCTATCATATAGTTCCGGTATATCATGGCTCATATACCAAAAGGCCCCACTAAAATCCGTGTTGTGTAATGAATACATAAATTCTGGCTTAATATCATCGATGATGTTCATTAAAACTTGAGTTTCTGGCATTGGTTTATCAAAATCAATTTCTTTATAGTTAAAAGGAAATGTAAACTCCACTTGTTCATAATCTGCTGGTCTGTAATAGTTTTTAATATAATTATAAAGATTATACGGTCCTTTATACCACTTTTCACCGAGACGCGCGCCATCTGGATCAATACATTTAATTAAATACCATGTAAAATCTAAGTCTTCACGGAGTTTTTTGTTTTTAGCTAATTCCTGGGTGAAAAACTCCAACGTCATAACCCCAATTGGTTCACTAGGATGGGGACAAGCAAATAATAATGCATTTTTAGAACCATTACCTATTTTAATACATTGGATTGGTTCTTGGTTACGAGATTTCCCAACTTCAAATACACTTACAGTTTCAGGAAACTTTTTTGCTAATTCAAATGTACTTTCATTCATCTCATCAACTGTGAAAAATGATTCATAGTTCGGAACCTTATTTATAATTTCTTGAACATTCAAAACTAACGCCTCCCTATCATTTTTTTATAAACCATTGGTATATCTAAGTGGACTTTACTCACACACGATTCTTACATCACGAAAAACACTTGCGTTTTCGTTTTTTATAATGTTGTTAAAACTAATCATTTTAACACTAACATTTTAACGTCTCTATTTATTTTAAAAAAATAGCCTTTTTTCTTTAATTTTCGCTCAAAAATGGGTTTCCAAAGCGAAAGTTAGTTAGGAAAAACATGATGAAAATATACTGTCATATAAGTCCAAGATAGGCAAAGGAATGGGATGTTTAACGAAATTATGTGAATAAAAAATATTGTTTTCTGTGTTCTTTATAAGGACATATACAAAAAGATTGCAATAATTAACTGCGATTTTTATATTCGGGATATGATATACTATAAAATAAAAAAGAGCGCTTACAAGGTGATCATTATGATAATGACTGAATCACTGTTTACCATTACTATAATTATAGGCTTAGTGGGCGGAGTTGTTTGTCTTACAACTCTAGTCCTACTTCTTGTTATTGAAAAAGAATATGAATATTTAATTGCGGATAAAAGAAAAACAGAATTAGAGAAATTGCTTAAGGAGGCGCAACTTGAGAATGTGGCCTCCCAAATTCAACCCCATTTTTTATTTAATGCACTTAACATCATAACATCTTTAATCAGGCTAGAAAAAAATAAAAAGGCGGAAAATGCAATTTACTCTATATCCTTATTGTTGCGTTATTCCACAAGGGAATCGGAGGAGTTAGTAACGATAAAGGAAGAAGTTTTTTATATTAAAATGTTTCTTAATATCCAAAATCTAAGATTCGGTAATAGACTTACTTGGTCAATCGATGAAAGTGATGAAATAAGCTATTTTAAAATTCCCAAATTCCTCATCCAACCATTTGTTGAAAATGCCTGTAAACACGGTATTGAACCAAAAATAAACGGAGGATTGATTCACATTGTTACCGAGAGAAATCACAATCAACTAGTTATTAAAGTAGTGGATAATGGTTTAGGCATACCCGAGAAAATAGTAAATGAATTTAATGCATGGAAGAATGAAAATATTAGTACTGAAACATTTGGAATTGGGATTAAAAATACTTATAAAAGAATTAAGCACTTCTATGGATCTAACGGTAATTTAGAAATAAGTAGTCTATCACCAGGAACAAGCTGCATTATTAGGATAAATAACTACCATGATTTGTTAAGTGAGTCAAAGTCATAAAGGCTCATTTAATAAATCTATACCTATTTTATAAAAGGTGACCTTTATCATTCTAATTAATAACACTTGACTGTTAAACGAACATAGAAAATATTTACTGTCATCAATTCATAAAATGACGAAAGGGAGGGAATATACATGAAAATTCTTGTAGTGGATGATGAGTATATAGAATTAATCACGATTAAAAAGATGCTACATGAACAAGGCTATGATGCTGTTAAGACAGCAGAAAATGGGTTTGAAGCATTAAAATTGCTTCAGTCGGAATCCTTCGACAGTATCTTGTTAGATATTAGTATGCCTGGATTAAGTGGATTGGAATTACTAGAAATCATCAATAGAAAATGGTCAGATGTTGTTGTTTCTATTGTTTCAGCCTATGGGGAGTTTACTTATGCCAAAAAGGCATTGGAATTAGGAGCCCATTGTTATTTGCTAAAGCCTTTTTCTATATTAGAATTAACCGATACACTGAAACGACTAAAATTCCAATATGATAAAAAAATCCATATGAAAGAGATGATCAAACAGTCACTAATGGAAAGTGTCATTTATGCTGAGGAACAAAGTGTTTCCTCAACAGAATTAATAGCAGTATTTGGATTTAAACCAGAAGTTATTGTTGCGACAAAGTCTTTTCAACGGCACTGGGAACAACAATTCCCTACGTATTTTAAGGATATCAATGATATAGCCATCTTTAAACCGATTAATGGCTATAGTCTTTTTGTAACAAAGAAGGAAAATTTAAAACAGGTAAAAGAGAAGCTATTATCCATTCAAGTTCTTTTGGGTGATTCCTTTCTTTATGGTATTGGGTGCTCGTATGATGTCAAAGTAGCTTATGGAAAGGCAATACAGGATTTGTCTGACAAGAATACGACAATTGCTACAAAATCCACCCTATATATTCGTGAAAACTATTCAAAACAATTAACACTTGAAAACGTTGCTAATGCCGTCCATGTAAGTTCGTCCCACCTTAACAGACTGTTAAAAAGGGAAACTGGAAAAACATTTACTGAAATATTATTAACAACGCGAATTTACAAGTCTCAAACCCTTTTAAAACAAAATTATAATATTGATTTTGTCTCAGATAAGGTAGGTTTTAATAGTTCAGCATATTTTGCTGTCTGTTTTAAAAAAGTAACTGGTCTTTCCCCCAGTGAATACAGGAGAGATGTTAGGTGAAAGGTGGATTAGGGACACAAATCATTAAATTATTAATGCCTTGGATTAATCCGATTACCTTTTTATTAGCTTCGGTGATAGCCTATGAATTTGGTATGTTGGGATTGTTAGTATTCGCATTTATAACAGCTGTTTCATTCTTAATCATCTTTTTTATTTCAAAAAGACCTATAACGTTCGTAAAGGATATTCAACTAAGAAAAGTTATCTATATAATATTTGTAACGGAGATTTTTATTATCATATTATTGGTTAGTAAGAAAATCATCCTTGGCTTACACAAAGGTTATTTTTCAATTATTTACATTCTTATTACTGTATTATTGGTCAGTATTTTCTACATTGGAAATCGGTCCAAAAATTGGATATCAAATAGTATTGTCGTTCTGGGATTGATTATTTCATTTTTAATACCAACCGTCTCTTACTTAAAAGTAGGTATTCCCACAGTCTATTCTGGTTTATATTATTTAGATGCAGATATGCTTACATTTAACCTTAAACATGTTTGGACTTCCTTTATTGTTTGGGCAATTATCGTTACAATACATCAATACCTTTTTTATTTCCATTACATGAAAAATGGAGTTTCTAAATTAAATAACAAGTCATTATTAATTTCATCTCTAATTTGTATGATCATCCCCATTTCCGCAGGTTCTTTAGCATTTTTAGCTAAAGCATCGGTTTTATGGGTAGACTCTGTCGATAATGTTAGTTTATTAATCATTTATGAATATGGGGGATCTTTCGGCAAAATATTATTTGTGATTATCTCCCTTTTTATTTTAATAAATCTATTTTTAAAGGTAGGGGCTTCTTTAGGTACATATGGATTTAAAGGAAAGTTAGAAATTTTGTATTTCTTAACCATTCCCATAATCGTAGTAACAGCGTTAGATATATCTATCCTTAATGTGTTTCTCTTTTTTGCTGTTTTTTGGGGACCATTAATTAGTATGATTTTATTTGCCGGTAATTTGAACCAAGGATTAAAAGTATCCTACACGATTGGTGTCATAACCGCACTTCTTACTATGCATGTTTCAACACTCCCTTTTGCGATTATTTTAAGTTGTCTCTCGACAGCGCTAATTTTATTATCATTTAAAGTTATAAGATGGCTATCCAAAAAGTAATGATTCATTACTTATTTAGGGTGGATGCTGTTCTGGACCCATGAACATTTTCAGCTTTTCCTTTTGGACTCATCAATATTTCGCTGGGTCTGTCGTTGGCATATTCATCATACACTTGAAAACCATCTCCTCCTTTTGCATACCGTTTCACATTTATCTCTAATTATGAAAAATGTTCTGTTGGTCTTGGTTAATGGTGACTTAGTCGTTCAGCTAATGTCCTTCCCTTAGGGGCATTATCAGTCATCTCTGCTTTCTTATCCAATCTTTCAAGACCATATTGTACATAGCGTGCCCCAATCCAACGAAATGGCTCAATTTCCCATCTTTTTGAAATATGTTGTGTCATCGGTAAATTAGTGATTGTACTAGTTTTTTCTGTCATGAGGTCAGATAATATCCTTCCGGCTAAATTTGCCACTGATACCCCTACCCCAACATAACCCCATGCACTCGCAATACGTGTTTGTTTGTCATATACGATATTTGGCGTCCAGTCACGGGTTATGCCTAATGGACCACCCCAGGAATGTGTAAACTTTATTCCAGAAAGGGAGGGAAACCATTGAATAAGCCTCTGTTGCAACCTGTTATGTGTTTTTCGGTGAACATCATAGGAATCCTTAATTTTTGACGCAAACGGATAAGGCCGCCCTCGCCCTCCAAATAGAATCCTGCCGTCTTTTGTTCGCTGCAAGTAATCTACAGAAAGACGTGTCGAATTAATAATCTCTCTCTGTTCCCAGCCAATGGTCGACCATTGTTCTTTGCTTAAAGGCTCTGTTATCGTGATTAAAGAATATGTTGGAAGTATGTTTCGATGCAAATTGTTAAATCTACTAGTATATGCTTCACCTGCCAATACACAAGAATGCCTTGCTGTGACGACCCCATTACGTGTCATTAATCTTGGATGGTTATTGGCATTTCCCAATTTGTAGTCCAAAACCTCCGTCTGTTCGTAGATTTTGACCCCTCGTTGTTCAAGTACCTTTGCTAGTTGTCTAACTAACTTTCCCGGATGAAGCACCGCTGAATATTTAGTAAATAGGCCAGCCTTCACGCCATTAATAGCAACCCGTTCATCGACTTTCTCCTTATTTAGGCACCGAAAATGATGTTCAAAACCAAGACTTCGGTATATTTTGAGTTGATTTTCTAGACTAGGTAAACCATACTCACCAAGCGCAACTTGTATGGACCCACCCCGTTTCCAGTCTGCATCTATATTTTCTTCCTTGATTACCTGCTCTATTTCCGTTACTGTCTCAAACATTGACGCTAGTAGATTTTGAGCAGTTTCTTTCCCGTATCGCTCTATCGTTACAGCCGGACTGACAGGAAAAACAGGCATACAGGCGCCCCCATTTCTTCCAGAAGCACCAAATCCTACAACATTCTTTTCTAGAATAGCAATATGAAGGGATGGATTTTGACGTAATAAATAATATGCAGTCCATAATCCAGTAAAACCTGCTCCCATGATTGCTATATCAACTGTTAACGATTCTTGTAACATTGGTCGAACTTCTATTTGGTCTTCATCCGTATCAAACCAATAGTTTTCAGGGCGATGACCGAGGGCTCTACCTTTTTCTTTATCAAATATCAATTTACCCACCTACCTATAGATTTTACTATTATTTAAGTCTATGTTTAAATTATAGTTATTTATCCAAATTTTAAGCCACATGATTTTCTGGTCCCGAAATCTTGTTCTTTCTAACTAACAAACGTCGTGGTGGGAGCTGTAACAAAGTCGTAATTTGCACCTATTTCAATGTTATCAGTTTTAATTTAAGAAATATTTAAAAAAACGACTTGATTTCTTTAAAAATCATGTATAATTTTTTTATCTGTAAGGGATATGTTATAAAAGGAATTTCTAATGATGTTGTCATGCATACTGGAATTGTAGCATATGAACTGAAGTTAAATATCATATTTTAGGACAAAAAAAGCCATATAGTATCTTTCTTTGTTAAAAAGAATTTGAATTATCATTGAAAAAACATCGCCCATTAATTTAATTGAATACTGTAGATAGAATGCAAATCAAATAGTAAAAAATAGTGAACATAGTATTCTAGCGGAATGAATACCCCTTTATTAATAGAACCCCTAGATTCCCCTATCAATATTTAAAAAACTTGCACTCATTTTAACATGAATGCAAGCCTTCCTTTGGTTCTATTATTATTTATCTTTTTATTTGGCTCTGTTAAAGTTTGTTGTTGATAAATGCTTTTATAGAACATACGATCTACAGCAAGGGGTAAGGTGGTATAAATAACGGAGTTGGTTAAGGATATGAAGGTTCCTGAAATTATAACAGCTATTAGAAGGCTAAGTCTAGGTGAAAAGCATCGGTTAATAGAATTTCTTATTGATGGGCTTACTTCTTTATCTGTAACAGGGACTGTACTAGAAGAGATTTCTGAACGGAAAAACAAAACATGAAATCAATGTCCTGACTGTGAATCAGTACATATTATTCGATTTGGAAAATATACAACCTTAGTTGATGGCGAAGAAGTTGTAAAATAACGTTATCTCTACAAGTTTTGTAGACGTTTACAGACTTAACTAATACCGCTATGTACCGAACTCGCTATCTAGATAAATGGATTAAATTTATAGAGTATATGATAGAAGGCTATTCTCTTTGCTGCAAAGAAACGAGGTAAAATTAAAGAACAAGTATGTGTTTTGGTTGCGGGAGACCGTGATAAATTAACTTTTTCTTGTACTTCAGGTATGGGCAGGTTAACTAAGAAACAATTGGATAAGGCAATTGGGAACAAATTATCAAAAGAAAATGTATTATGTACTGATGCCTGGCGAGCTTTTGGAGTCTATGCTGGTGAAAAAGGTATGGAAATATCAATTCAAATCAGACGGAAGATTCGACAAAAGGTCTTTATCATATTCAGAACGTTAACAGTTATCACAGAAGGCTAAAGTGTTGGATACAACGGTTTAACGGCGTGGCGACCATATCTTGATAATTATCTTGCCTAGTTTCAAATCCTTGAGGTTATCCACCATTAAAACAGCAAAGTCACTATTAAGGACTTGATTATTCTAGGAAATCTTATACAAAACATAGAAACGTATGATACACTAAAGTTTAGTAAATTCACAGTATGAAATATAATGTTTTATACGGCACACGGGCCAGATTGTCGAATGGTTAGTTGGGGGATTTTAAAACCTATTCAAGTTTATTTTGTATTATTAATTGGAATAGTTTTAATTAAAGTTTGATTAAAAAACAAAGGAGTTTCATTGATGCAGAAAAAATGGCGAATTAAACTTGTATTATTTCTTACTTTATTAGGTGCAATAGGCATTGTTGCAATCATTCCATATGAGATTACAACCTTAATGAACACGGAGTTTTATCAAACTAATTCAGAAGCGATACCAGTTTCACTAACTGTAAACTCAATATTTCAGATTGTCCTTTTGTTTTTATTAGTATTAATAGGTGTACGTCTACAAAGGAGAACAGGTTTAGGCACCCCTAAACTGGAGGGTTTTGTTTACGAAAGGAAATTACAAAGCTTTTCAAAAAAGTGGCTGATAATTGGTATCTCCATTACATTTATTTTTTCTTTAATCACCGTCCTGTTAGACTTATTTGTGTTTTCTTCTGTTATAGAAATACCCAAAGAACAAATCACCATTTGGTGGCATGGTTTACTCGCAATGTTTTATGGAGGTATAACGGAAGAATTAATGGTTCGATTATTTGGAATGACATTAATAGTGTGGTTATTAGCACGTATCACTAAAAAAGAAAAAGAAGAGATTCCTGACAGTTTTTATTACATAGCAATTTTTCTTACAGCAGTTTTGTTTGGGTTAGGACACTTGCCAGCGGCTATTCAAATTTTTGGGGAACTATCTACCATTATTGTTACACGAACCTTGGTGTTAAATGGATTATTGGGTCTATGGTTTGGTTACCTGTACTGGAGAAAAGGATTAGAATATGCAATCATTGCACATATGTCAGCAGATATATTTATACACGTGTTATTTATGCAGATATTTTATTAAGTAATCGGACAAGATTGTTGCATAAAGAAACCTATATAACCAAATGGGCCTCCAATAATAACTGGAAGCCCATACTTTTTTCATAAAAACAACACTGAACTTTAACAGGGCTTTTTATTTAATAAATAACTTTCTCTCAACATCAGATAAAACTTCACAGCCAGTTTCGGTGACAATAAAAGTTTCACTTATTTCAACACCATATGAATCTAACCAGATTCCAGGAATCATATGAAAGACCATATTTGGTTGCAATACTGTTTTATCCCCTGGACGTAAACTTGCTGTATGCTCGCCCCAGTCTGGTGGATAATTTAACCCTGTAGAATAACCAATCCGAGATTCCTTTTCAAATCCACGACTTTTGATAGAATTTCTCCATGTCGCTTCTATTTCCTCACAAGTAACACCCGGCTTAATCATATCAATTGCTTTATTTATGCCTTCCACTGCAGCAAAGGCAACAGCTTCCATTTCCTTCGTCGGCTCTCCTAACACTAACGTACGTGCTAATGGAGAATGATATCGGTGATATGCACCAGCTAACTCAATAATCACTGGACCTTTTTCAAACGGGGCATCAGACCAGGTTAAGTGGCATGCATCTGTTTTATCTCCGGTCGGTAATAGGGGAACGATTGACGTATAGTCTCCACCAAATTCTTCTGTTCCACTAATTTGTTTGTGAACAATATTAGCTACAGCATCACATTGTCTAACCCCTTGCTCAATACTTTCGATCCCTTTTTTCATGGCTAAAGAGGCAATTTCTGCAGCTTTCCTAACCAAAGAAATTTCTTTATCTGATTTGATAATTCTTACCCAATTAACAATATTTGTTCCATCAACAAAACGAGCATTAGGAAGTTTATTCGTTAACTGCAAATAATTTTTAGCTGTGAAATAATAAGCATCAAATTCAGCGGCAATCACTTTATTAGCTAAATTTCTTTCTTCTAGCACCTTTGCAACGACATCCATCGGATGTTTTGTTGTGGAATGAACGTGGTCATCAGGATATGGAATCACATTTTCGTGTTTTAAATAGGTAGTATAATGTGCCGCCGTTTCATCGATGATTCTCCCTATCCAAATTGGTTCATCTTCATCTATTGCAACAATTAATAATTGATGTACATAAAATGCCCAAGCATCATAACCACTTAAATAATTCATATTTGCTGGATCTGTAACGAGTAAAACGTCAATACCCTTTTTGGTCATACTTTCTTTTGTTTTTTGTAAGCGTTGACGAAATTCGTCAGTAGTAATTATGGACAACTGTCATTCCCCCTAGTGTTATTCTGAATAATCAGAAAATTTATTCATATTTATGCACAATTGTTGCATCTTACCTTAATTATAAAAAAGCTTATTCCCGTTATCAATCCTCAAATTGTAAGAATTTAATTTCGATGAAATAGACAATTTGGCTAAAAGTTTCCGCCAAAATGGGAGGATAGTACCAACATATGGCACTATCCCCATAAAAACTATATCATTTTTCTATTTTTTATGATTTTGTTGCAGCTTTAATTGACTCGTTAATTATATCTGTCAAATCATCAATTTGTTCTTTTGTAATAATAAATGGTGGGGCAAACGCTAGTGTATCTTGACCTCCATAGACAACGGAGCGACAAATAGCACCTCTTTTTAATGCTTCTTGAACTACCTTTGGTCCAATTGGGTCAACATCCGCTGATTCCCTTCTCAGGCGAATAGCCCCTAATAACCCGATACCTTCAACAGTATCAACGATGTCGTTTTGCGCTTTAATCCACTCAAAACGTTCTACCATATATTTTCCTACTTCACGTACATTTTCGATTAAATTTTCTTCCTTAACGATTTCCAATGCACGTAACGCAATCGCTGCTGCTGTTGGGTGCCCACTATACGTATATCCATGCCAAAAGATACCGTCTGTTTTATCGATAATTTCTTTATGAAGTCTTTCTGAAATAATCATTCCTCCTAAAGGAGCATAACCACTTGTAATGCCCTTTGCCATCGTAATTATATCAGGAGTAACACCGAAGTTTTCCATTCCGAAGTTAGTACCTGTACGACCGAAGCCACAAATTACCTCATCAGAAATAAATAAAATATCATTTTCATCACATACTTTTCTTACTTGTTCAAAATAGCCGTTTGGTGGTAAGTTAACTCCTCCAGACCCTTGAACTGGCTCAGAAATAAAGGCGGCAATTGAGTCAGCACCTTCCTTCTCAATCATTTCCTTCAAAGATTCAACGGTACTATCCACATAATGGAAGTCTGGTGCGATTGATTCTGTAAAAGTATGAAATTCTGGAATTCCTGTAGCACTTGTCGCTCCCATAGCTACACCGTGATAAGACTTTTTACGGGAAATAATTTTTTTCTTACCTGGTTTGCCATTAACTTTCCAATAATGACGAACTGTTTTAAAGGCTGTATCATTGGCTTCAGATCCCCCTGAAGTAAAGAACGTTACATTTAAATCGCCTGGTGTCCAGTTAGCAAGTTCCTCTGCTAAACGGATGACAGGCTCATGACTCCAGTTACTAAATGCTGATGTAAATGCTAATTTACCCATTTGCTCTTTGGCAACTTCTCCTAATTCTTCACGGCCATGACCAATATTTACATTCCAAAGTGATGATAAACTATCAATAAGCTTTCTTCCTTCGATATCTTTCAAATAAATACCGTCACCCTCTGTAAAAATAAAGGCAGGGCCATCTTCTTGTTGTTGCTTTAAATTTGAAGTTGGATGAATAAAATGCTTTTTATCCAACTCTGCTAATTCTTGTTGTAGTTTAGTATCTTTCATTACTTTTGACATGTTGTTTCCTCCTAATTTTAAAAACCTATTTATAATTTAAATTGTACTAATTTCGGCTCTGTCATTTCTTGAATCGTATATTTAACACCTTCGCGACCAAGTCCCGAACCTTTCACACCACCAAATGGCATCCCATCTATTCGATAATCACTACTATCATTAACGAGTATACCACCGACCTCTAGTTGTTGAATGGCTGTAAAGGCTTGATCAATATTTTTTGTAAAAATCCCTGCTTGTAAACCATAATTTACATTATTCGCTTTTTCAATCGCTTCGTCAAGAGTTTTTACTGAAAATAATGAAACGACCGGGCCAAATATTTCCTCTTTAGCAATTTTTGCATCGATAGATACATTAACTAATACTGTTGGCTCATAAAATGCACCATTTCGTTTACCGCCGGCTAATATTTTTGCCCCTTCGTTTACCGCTTCGTTTACCCAATTTTCGATACGTTTTGCCTCTTTTTCATCAATGAGAGGCCCCATATTGGTTCCGTCATTTTTCTTATTACCAACCACATATTGTTCTGTTTTAGCTACAAATTTATCGACAAACTGTTGGTAAATTGATTCATTAATAAATATCCGTTGTACTCCTAAACAATTTTGACCTGCCGTCCAAAATGCCCCAGACACGTTAGCATTTACTGCTTCATTTATATCCGCATCCTCAAGAACGATGACCGGTGAATTGGAGCCTAACTCCATCGATAATTTTTTCAAACCTGCTTTTTTAGCAATTGACTCCCCAGTTTCAAGGCCACCAGTAAATGAAACCATGCGAATTGCTGGATGTGTTACCAATGTATCTCCTATTTCACCACCACTACCAGTAATTACTGATAATATTTTTGGTGGTAGCCCCGCTGCCTCAAATGCTTCAGCTAATAAGATAGCACTAATTGGTGTCATGGTCGCAGGTTTCACAATGATTGCATTTCCCGAAGCTATAGCTGGACCAACCTTATGTGCTACTAAATTTAATGGGTCATTAAACGGTGTAATGGCTGCGACAATCCCGATAGGGAAACGATAAA
>DKGO01000069.1:14487-28121 GCA_002453315.1 Caryophanales bacterium UBA6768
CGATAGGGAAACGATAAAAATATCCTACACGATTTTCACTTCCAGGCATTTGATCAAATGATATTGTTTCCCCATTGATTCGCCTAGATTCCTCAGCAGAAATACGTAATGTTTCAATACACCTAGTCACTTCGCCTCTTGACTCTGTAATGGTTTTACTACCCTCAGAGGCAATTGTTTGGGAAAATTTCTCATGATGTTCCTGCACATAATCTGCTGCCTTGTTCAAAATAGCAAGCCGTTCATGTGTCGGCATATTTGCTGCTATTTTAGCCCCCTCTTTTGCCTGATCAATTGTAAACAACATATCTTCTTTCGTCGCCCTTGGCACTGTTGTTATGATTGAATCATCTTGAGGATCATATACCTTAATAACACTGTCTTTTGCAATCCACTTACCACCGATGAGCATTTTCATTCGTTCTAATTGTGTCGTCATCATATCACGCTCCCTCCAAATACGAACTTCTTTTTGTCGGTTCAGTATAATCCTTTTCCCGTTGAAAGAACTGATTTACTGTTGCAACAAAAATGGCAGTACCAATCGGTAAACATCGTTCATCTATATCAAATATAGGAGTATGCAAATCTCTCTCAACATTATCCTCTGTTTGACAGCCTAAAAAAAACATTGCTCCTGGGATCTGTTCTGTCATATAACCAAAGTCTTCTCCACCTAAACCAAATGGTTCCCAATGTACATGGATATCAGGATATATTTCGTGAATTGCCTGATCAATTAAGACATTGATTTCCATATTGTTATTTAGTGCTGGTTCACCTTTTTCAATATATAAATCATAAGAACCCCCAAATGATTCAACTATTTTAAAGACATTTTCAACCTCTTTCCCTAACTGTTCCCGTGTTTCAGGCGAATAAGTCCTTAATGTCCCCTCAATATATACTTCAGAAGGGATAATATTACTCGCCGATCCAGCTTCAATTTTCCCAACACTAGCCGCAACAATTTCTAATGGAGAAACTCTTCTACTTACCATCCCATAAAAATTTTGCAAAAAGTTACCAAGCATCCACATCGGATCTGTACTTAAATGAGGATAACCCCCATGCCCACCTGTTCCACGTATCGTTCCTTCAAATACATCAACATTTGCCATGCTAAAACCGTTATTCATTTGTACGGTACCGACAGGTTGCCATGGACAAACATGTAATGCAACAATAGCATCAATGTCATCGAGAGCCCCTGCTTGGATCATTCGTGGCGCTCCAGAAAGCCCATTTTCATCTGTTGTTTCCTCGGCAGGTTGAAAAATAAATTTAACTGTTCCTTTTAATTTACCTTCAATAAACTGTTGGTGCAATATGTGTACAGCACCTAGTGCCATCGCAATATGGGCATCATGTCCACAGGCATGCATGACCCCTTCATTTTGGGATACGAAGTCATGTGTGTTTTCCTCCAAAATAGGTAATGCATCCATATCTGCCCTAATCGCAATCGTTGGACCTTCACCAGATGTTAAAGTGGCAATAATTCCATAACCACCGATATAAGAATCGACTGTAATATGTTCAAGTTTCTCTAATTCTTCGATAATAAAATTTGCTGTATTAAATTCTTCGAAACTTAACTCTGGGTTTTTGTGTAAATGTCGTCTCCAACTGACTAATTTATCAAATAAAGATTCAGCTCCTTGCACAATATCCATATAAATCACTCACTTTTTTCTGTTAATTTTTTATATGCGTAAAGCGCAATTCTTGTGTCTTGTGCCCCTGTTCCCGTAAGGTCAACAACTGTAATTGCTTGATCATCTTGTCTTCCTGGTTTTCTTCCTGTCGTTAATTGCCCTAATTCGTTCATTTTGTCATTTTCGGAATACAAACCTTCTTCAATTGCCGCACGTAATTCTCCCAAAACCGCACATTGTTTTTGCACATCACAAACATACATGTCAGCAGTTTTTAAAATATTAGAGTCCAATTCCTGTTTATGTTCAGCATCGGAACCCATAGCGGTAATGTGCAGGCCAGCATGAAGCCAATCCGCTTTAATGATAGGTTCTGTGGCCGGAGTTGTTGTGATAACAATTTCACTATTCGTTACTACATCCTTTGGATCCTTTGCAATGGTTACTTCTACATTAAGTTCTTTTTCCACTTGTTCTTTAAATTCTAAGAGCCTTTTCTCAGTTAAACTATAAACGATGACATGCGAAAAAGACCTAACTTCTTTTAATGCTTCCAATTGATATTTCGCTTGAGCACCAGCTCCAAAAACGCCAATAGTTTTTACTTCTTTTCTCGCCAAATGATCAGCACCTACTGCTCCAGCAGCAGCTGTTCTTATATCAGTTAAATAACCGTTATCTAATAAAATCGCTTCAGGTTGACCGTTGATAGCATTGATTAACATCATTAAGCCACCTGTACTAGGCAGCCCTAATTCATAATTGTTAAAAAAACCAGTTGATACTTTTAAAGCAAACATGTCATGCCCGGGAATATATGCCGTTTTTACGTCCATTTCGCCGTTATTTTCTGGTATATCCACACGCATGATTGGAGGCATTCTAACATCTTTTTCCGTGAGGTCTGAAAATGCCCCCGAAACTTCATCAATCATTTCTTTATTAATAGTTACATGCTGACGAATTTCATCTTCTGAAAACAGTTTCATAAAAAAGCATCTCCCCTTTATCATTCAGACATGATTAATCCCTTTAAGTTAATTATATAGGTCTTAACTTCCTTTATACAATCGGTACTATGTATGAAATTATCATGCTTTCTCTTGTCAATTTGTATGAACTATTTGTTGGGTTAAATTTACAACTATATGACGGTTTGTAAAATAGTTATTTGTAGCGTTATTTTCAGTCAAAAGTTTAATTAATATGAAAAAGAGTTATAGAAATCATTTCTATAACTTTTCCCTATGCTTCATTTTTAAACGACTTAATTAATGGCGAAGACACATGCTTAATGCCCCTACATTTAACCTTTTTTATTATCCTTAACTAGAGCCCCTGTTTGCCATACCTTTATACTAATGCTTAATAAAAACACATCATCTGGATTGTCTAATGATAATTTAGTTAATCCCTCTATTTTTCTTAAACGATATAAAAGTGATTGACGGTGTAAATTCAAAATTCTTGCTGCCTGACTTACATTTCCATTTTGATTGTCATAGGCGATAAACGTATCAATTAAATCCATTTCCCGTTTTTCTTCATATTCTATTAATGGGGCAATGGTAGACAAAGTTATTTCACGTACTTCCTCATTGTTTGCTAGATTTAATAGTAACCGATTTAACTGAGTATCTTCAAAACTTACTCTTTTTCCTAACCCTTTTTGTTTTCTACCAAGATCTAACGCGGAACTGGCTTTTTTGTAGCTCTCATGAAATTCCATAATGCCGTCCCCATGAATACCGATTCCCCAGGAAAAAATTGCCCCAGGCATTAGTGCATTAAATCTTTTCTCAATTAAATCGATAAAATGATGGATAGAGCTTTGGTCGTCTTCTTTTGATTCCAAATAAATAACAAGTTGATTTTCATCAAATGTAAAAGCCGCTCTTTTTTTAACAACATTTGCAGCATAATGTATTTCTTCTTCGATATAATATATGATGTTTTTTACACCAAATTCTCTACTATCATAACGCACTTCCGCTAATGTATCGAAATTTTCTGAAAACCCCAATATACAAACATAAGGAATATTTAAATTATAACCTAACAGTCTTGCCCGGGATTGAATGTTTTTTTCCATTACAGAATGTGGTGTCTTTGCTAATCCCCAAATAAACTCATTTCTTAGTCTAATTTCCGTCCTAACAATCGCATCTTCTCGTGAAATCCATAAAGACGTTGCAGCGGATAAATTTTCTAATATTTGCAAGGCACTATCAGTAAATAATTGTTTATCCTTCATATAAATAATAAAATAGCCTTGGGGCAAGTTACGACCACCTGATGTAATTTCCTTATGAATGATAAAGCCTTTCTCATATTCAATTTTTTGAATATGACGAAATGGTGATTCATCGATAGAAATCGATTGGTCACTAGAAAGGTTTTCCCATATTTGGATGAGCCTTTCTCCCTCTGGTTTGGACGCCTTTACTCTCCCCTTATTATCTGAATAAACAATTTGCCATTCAAATGCCTCCTCGACATGGGTAATAATATCGACTAAACTCTTCCCATTAATGACAAAGTTAATTAGCTTTTTTTGCATTTGTTGTGCTTGTTCAGATATTTTTTGTTGCCAACGGTTAATTTCTTTCATTGTTTCCCTTTGAATATCCGCAAATCTAATTTCCCAAGGCAATTCTATCACAATAAAGTCATTTTTCTCGGCAAAATTTATAATTTCATCAGAAATAGTGAAAATAAACCGTCCTAAGGCAATCCCAATTGCTGAAGCCCCGGATTGGTAGACATCCTTTACAAATTCAAAAAACTTGTCTGGGTCATCTTCACAACCCATACCTGTTGTTAAGATAAACTCATTTTCACGGACAAAGTTTTCCACGGGACCTTCAATGGCAGAAACCCATTCGACATTTCGTTTATCCAAAAATTCAATGCCTACTTTAACTTCGGCAGTATTTAAGATGGGTAGATTTACAATTTCTTGAACAGTTAACGACAAATTGATCACCCTCCAATGGTACAAAATTTAAATGACAGGCTTTTGGACTAATAAAAAATCCTTACTTATCATTATTTTATTAAATTTTCTGATTTTAAGCTACTTTAACGGTTATTAATTTATTTAACTAGCTATTTTGGATTTAACAGAGATATAAATAGGAGTTGTTAAATTAGGTATGTTTCTGGTTCGGGGTCGGTTGTTGATAGCAAGTCAACGATTGAACTCAGTATGAATCTACGGTGTGATCGGACTCTTTACATCAAGAGAGTTTTTGCCTCTGGGCTAAATCTGTATAAACGGTCTTTTATGATCCATGTATAATTTTACACTAAAAAGACTACTTTTCTTATAAATGAAAAATAGTCTTTCGTATTAATTTATAAAATTACATAAATTTCTGCTGTAAAATCTCAGCAATAACTGATGTGTCTACATTATTACCGGTAATTATGGTAGCTACATTAGCCCCATTGACCTTTGCCTTACCACTTAACAATGCAGCAACCCCTGTTGCTGCTGCCCCTTCGACAATCAGACGATGTTGATCTGCCATATATGACATTCCATCTCTAATGTCATCCTCAGATACGAGTACAAATTCATCAATTAAGTGTTTTACCATGGGAAAGGTATATTGGTTCTCTAAACCAATTCCTCCTAGTAAACTATCGGCCAATGTATCCTGTTCCTTCATTTCAATCGGCTTATTCGCTTTTAAACTTTCATACATAACTGCACTATTTTCCATCGTGACACCAATTATTTTAATGTTTGGGTTATTCTGTTTTAAAACGTACGCTACACCGGAAAATAATCCACCACCAGATACTTGAATAATCGCTGTATCAATTTTAGGGACTTTATTAAGTATTTCTAATCCGATAGTACTTTGACCAGCAATGACATGGGGGTCATCAAATGGCTTAATAACCGTTAATCCTTCTTTTCTTTCTAACTCATACGAATATTCCCCTGCTTCATCTTGGCTAGTTCCTACCTTTACTATGTCAGCTCCTAGACGTTTTATTCGGTCTACTTTCGCCGGAGGTACCCGATTTGAGATACAAATCGTTGCTTTTATCCCTAACCTTTTAGCTACATAAGCGACAGCAACCCCATGATTCCCAGTAGAAAATGTTGTTACACCACGGGACTTTTCCTTATCTGTTAAGCTAATTATTTTATTTGCTGCACCTCTAATTTTAAAAGCACCAGTTGGATGCAAATTTTCCAATTTTAAATATACCGAGGTACCCAATTTGGCTTCTAAAGTTGGGCTTGAAATCAAAGGGGTTTTAGAAACGATTGGACGTATTCTATTTTGTGCTTGCCAAACATCCTGCATATGAATACTTTTAAACTGTTTATCCAAGTTATTCCACCTTTCAATTCAATGACATTTTAAATACCTTATTTAACTTTTGCAATACTTTCATTATTTCTCGGTCCTGTCATCCCTTTAGCATCTAATATTTTATCTAATACTTCTATGGATAAAATTTTATCTTGTAAAATGATATCCCTCACTGATTTCCCTGTTTTTAATGCTTCTTTAGCAACTTTCGTCGCTATTTTATAGCCTACATAAGGATTTAATGCTGTCACAATGCCAATACTCTTTTCTACATCTGCTTTTGATTTTTCAATGTTTGCTTCTATTCCAATGACACAATAATCATCAAAGGCTGTTAACACTTGATTCATTATTTGTAAAGATTGTAATAAATTAAATACTAACACTGGTTCCATCACATTTAATTCAAATTGCCCCGCTTCGGAAGCCATTGATATCGTCTGGTCATTTCCAGCAACTTGAAATGCAACCTGATTAACGACTTCACAAATAACAGGATTTACCTTCCCAGGCATAATCGATGACCCTGGTTGTCTAGCCGGTAATTGAATTTCCGCCAACCCTGCCCGTGGTCCTGAAGCCATTAAACGTAAATCATTGGCAATTTTCGACATGTTTAACATAGTAATCTTTAATACTGAAGAAATTTCTGTATACAAATCTGTATTTTGCGTTGCATCAACCAAATGCTCGGCATTTTTTAACGGTAAACCGGTTATAGTTTTTAAAAATTCAACAGAACGGCGAATGTATGTCGGATTAGCATTTAAACCGGTCCCAACAGCAGTCGCACCGAGATTAACATCATATAAGCCATCGTACACTCTTTGTAGTCGTTTAATATCACGTGAGAGCACTTGAGAATACGCTTGAAATTCCTGCCCTAATCGAATTGGAACTGCATCTTGTAAATGGGTTCTTCCCATCTTAATCACATCATCAAATTCCTTGCCCTTATGCAAAAAGGTTGCTTTTAACTTTTTCATCGTCACTTCGAGTTTTTCAACTAAAATAATCGTTGCAATATGGACTGCTGTGGGTACAGCATCATTCGTTGATTGGGCCATATTTACGTGAATATTAGGATGAATTTTCTCATAGTTACCTTTTTCTTCTCCTAATATTTCCAATGCACGATTTGCGATTACTTCGTTCGCATTCATGTTAATAGAGGTACCCGCCCCACCCTGAATAGGGTCAACGATAAATTCGTCATGATGTTTTCCTAATATAATTTCTTCAGAAGCCGCTACAATCGCTTCACCTATTTCATTATTTAATGTTCCGACTTCCATATTTGCCAATGCTGCAGCTTTCTTCACTTGAGCTAGGCTAACGATAAGCTCACGATATAACTTATAACCTGTTATATTAAAGTTTTCTTGAGCCCTAACCGTCTGAATACCATAATATGCGGATTTTGGTACATTTCTCTCACCTAATAAATCTTCTTCAATTCGATAATCTTTCACTACCATCTGTGGATTCCCCCCAGCCTTTTTAAAACACTTCATTTCCTATTTGATGATATATAGCTATAAATATCCTTGTCAATTTGTTGATTTAGATGTATTTTACCCTACTATAAATCTATTTTATCGTTTCTTCCCTTTTAGAAAGAAACCATCCAGATAAGGCAATAATGACTAAACCAATATAAAAAGTCAATTTCCATCCTTGTGAATGAGCAAATTGAGTTGAAATCATATTTAGTTCCTCGTGTGCTAAGACAAGGACAGCAAGTTTAACACCTACCCATCCCACTATAACGAATGCAGCTACCTCTAAACCTGGTCGTTTGTTTAAAAGGCGCACAAATAAATTTGCTGCAAAACGCATCATGATAACGCCAATCATACCTCCTATAAAGATCACTAAAAATTGAGCGCCATCCAAACTACCAATTGTAAAAATACCCATAGGTGGTAAAGCCACAGCCAAAGCCACAGCAGCAAGAATAGAATCGACTGCAAATGCTAAGTCAGCTATTTCTACCTTTAAAACTGTCATCCAAAAACCATTTGTTTTTTTAGGTTTTATTCGTTTTTCATGATCACGATTGAACCATTTCCCCAATAGATGATTAATAGCAATATATAATAAGTAAGCAGCCCCAATTGCTTGAATTTGCCAAATATCAACAAGAAATGAAATAACAAATAATGCCGAAAAGCGCAATACGAATGCACCAAGGAGTCCATAAAATAGTGCCCTTTTCCTTTTCTTTTCTGGTAAATGCTTTACCATAATCGCCAAAACAAGTGCATTATCAGCCGCCAATAGACCTTCTAAACCAATTAAAACAATTAATACCCATATATATTCTAGCACCAACTGCGTGTCCACTAATGATCTCTCCTTAAAATTCCTTTATCTTAAATTGTTGACAAATAATGTTCGATTGTATTAACTAACAAATTAAAATAAAGGTCTTGCTAACAACTATTGTGGTACTTGATCCATCTACCTTTTATTAAAAGTAAATGTAGTTGCCAGTAATGCCGGAGATTTCTCTCGTGTTGACGACAGTCACTGAACAGCTACTCCCCTTTATATTATTAAATTTGGCTCTGTTAAATCCTATCGTTGATCAAGAGGTTTTCATGGGCTTGACCTCACTTAACTTGTGCATAGTAAAACAAATTTCTTTATCAGGTGAACCCTCATGCACTTCCTCAAGAACCCTATACCTTTTATCATTTGGGTCAATTTTCAACAACACACTTTAACAAATCCTTAAAATAGCTATTGTAATGAGTAAATTCATTAACTGTTCAATTGCTTACAGTAGAACTCATCATTTCTTCCATTAACTGTTTTACAATATTAACTTTTTGATTCACCCCTTTTTCGCTTGTCCCAATCATGCCAAAGTACCACTTTATTTTCGGTTCTGTGCCTGATGGTCGAACACAAAACCATCCACCATCTTCGAGTACATATTTCATCACATTTTCCTTTGGCAAATGTAACAATTCTTCCTTTTCATCTTGCATATAAATTCGTTTACCCAATAAATAGTCTTCTTTATATTCTACTTTCAGGTTGCCAATTTGTCTCATGTTATTGTTACGCATCTCACTAATTAACTGTTCAATCCGTTGTTTTCCTTCAATTCCCTCAAGGGTAAAAGAGTGAAGTGTTTCTTTATAATATCCATGGCGTTTATATATATCATGTAAAACATTTAATAATGTCTTACCTTTATTTTTCCAATATTGTGCCATTTCACAGGCCATGACAGTAGCTTGAACCGCATCTTTATCCCTTGCAAAACTATTGATTAAATAACCGTTACTTTCTTCAAAACCAAAAATAAATGTTTCACCCGTTGCATCATATTCATTAATTTTTTCCCCGATATATTTAAAGCCTGTTAATGTATTAATAGTTTTAACACCATATTCCGTTGCAATAGCTCGTCCCAATTCTGTAGTTACGATTGTTTTAATCATTCTGGCATTTTTTAATTGTGATGGTTCACTTTTCAACAAAATATAGTCTAACAATAGGACACCTAACTGATTTCCCGTTAAAATAATATAATTCCCATCTTCACCTCGAACAGCAACTCCTAGCCTGTCAGCATCAGGATCAGTTGCAAGTAACAAATCTGCCCCTTTTTCCTTGCCTAACTTTTTGGCCATAATAAAGGCTTGTTCTTCTTCCGGATTTGGTAATTCGACAGTAGAGAATTCCGGGTCTGGCGCTAATTGTTCTTCTACTAAATAGACGTGTTGAAAATTTAACTGTTGTAACCCTTTTTCAACTAGCGATAATCCCGTTCCATGTAAAGGGGAAAAGACAATCTTTAAATCCTTTTTCAGCTGTCGTTCCTTTTCTGACATCTTGGAGATGGTTAATAATTCCCCTAAATAAGCATGATCTACTTCACCATTAATCCATTGTAAAAGTTTGCTATTTTTCAACTCTTGTTCTGTTATTACTGGTATTCGTAGCTCATCTTCTACCTTTTTAATATAGTTTACAATACTATTAGCTTCATCTATTGAAATTTGACTGCCTGCCTCATTATAAACTTTAAAACCATTGTATTCAGGCGGATTATGACTCGCTGTAATAACAATTCCAGCTACGGCCCTAAAATAACGAACAGCAAATGATAATAGTGGTGTCGGCCGAATGTCTTCGAAAATATAAGTTTTAATATTGTGTTTTCCAAGTACTTTGGCACATTCCACGGCGAATTCTTTAGACATATGCCTTGAATCATAGGCAATAACGACTCCTCGATCATAGACGTTTACTTGATTTTCTTCCAAATAAATTGCCAAACCTTTTACTGCCTTACGGATTGTATAAATATTTAATCGATTCGTTCCAACACCTATAATACCACGCATCCCACCAGTACCAAATGTTAAATATGAAAAAAAGGCTTCCTCTATTGCTGCTTTATCCATGTCAATCTGTTGTAATTGTCGTTTTAAATTTCGGTCTAATGCTTCGTAATTTTTCCATCTATCAAATTGCTTATTCCAAGTAACCACTAACGTGCCCCCCACTTATGAGATAAGGCAAATATACCATAAATTTATCCATTCTGCTATTATACGATGTTTTACTTGAATAACTGTTCCATAGTTTTATAAAATAAAAGTAGGAGTGATCATATTGGATAAAATTGAATTAGAAAAACTTCTTCTAGAATTAAAATCTGACTATATTCGCATTCAAGGTGACTTGGATAAATTAGAATTTGTTAAAGGCCGAGTTTCATCTGCTGAAGAACAATTAGCAAGATTGGAAAAAGAAATTGCTGAAGTAAATAAACAGCTAGAGGCCTTTGATTAATTAAAAAGTGCTCGACAACATTAAGGAGAATTCCTTGTTTTGTCAGCACTTTTTTAATAAGTAAACAATTTAATTGTTTTTGCTATTACCATTCAACTTCTCTTTAATTTTTTCGATTTCTTTTTTTGGAGGGGTTAATGCAACAATAACATCCCCAACTGTTGGTGTTATTCTCATATCGGCTGCATAAAAGTAAAGTTGACCTGTCGGCTTTTTGAAATAAATAAATACTGTTTGGTCATCTTTTTCTTCTACATATTGATCATAGTCAAACTTTTCAGTAATTGTCGTTTGTCTAAACACGTAATGTTGGGCAATTTTTTCATTCAAATCATTTAATGAAATTTCTATTTTCCCAAGTGACCTACCGCCAACTTGTGCTACAATATCCCGATTATTTTCTTCTTCATCAGGATCGACCTTAAATACATTTGTTCTTCCATATTCAGGCATAAATGTGGTACAAACTAAAGCATTGTATGCATGATAATGTGTTGCCGCAATAATAAAGTCATATGGTATCGTGTCTAAATTGTACCCTGTTTGCTCGGATAAAACTTCCCCATGATAAAATGGTACCCCAGCACTTCTTGCATAACGTAAATTCTCCCATGAATCATCAACGATAATGACGGGAAATTTCATGCTTTGAAATGACTTTGCAAGTCCGGCAGAAAAAGGATTACTACCTACAATTAACACCCCGGGTTTACCCTCTAAAGAAAGGTTTAATCTTTTAGCTAAAGGTCCGATAGTAAAGCCATGTGCAACAACGGTAAAAAACACTAATCCAAATGTTAAAGTGGTTAACAATTCCGCATCTACATAACCCGCATCCTTTAGAATTGATGCAAAATAACTCGAAACAGTTAAGGCAACAATTCCCCTCGGGGCAATCCATCCGACTAATGATTTTTCTTGTATGCTTAATTTAGTACCGATGGTAGAAATAAAGATTGATAATGGTCTGACAACAAACATCATCAAAATAACGTACCCTAAAATATTCGGGCTAAATATTTGAATAATCGTTTCCATTTTTAATGAAGCTGCCAACATAATAAAGATGGCTGAAATAAGTAGGATTGACACATTTTCCTTAAAATGACGGAAATCTTGTAAGGAGTTTATTCCCATATTCGCCAAAGTCATCCCCATTGCCGTGACAGCTAACAATCCCGTACCATGAATGATTTCATCGGCAATTGTAAATGAAAAAATTACGACGATAAAAACTGCGGGTGATTTTAAAAACTCCGGAATATAGCCTGTTTCGAACATCCAACCGATAACTCTCCCACAAAACCACCCTAAAAATACGGCAAATAATGAGGCAGAGAAAAATAGAAATAGCGTCGTAATATCTCTAATATCAGAAGTAAAAATAGTAATGATTTCAAAAGCAAAGACGGCTAATAAAACACCGATAGGATCTACGATAATACCTTCCCATTTTAGAATCTTTGCTGGACGTGGTTTTAATTTAGATTGGCGCAATAACGGCAAAATCACCGTTGGTCCTGTTACGATAAATAAGCCCCCAATGACAAAGGCAACTTCCCAAGAAAGACCTGCCATATAATGGGCTGTTAATGAGCCTAAAATCCATGCGATAAATGCACCAATAGTCGCAATCCTAAATACTGGTTTACCTAATCCTCTAAGTTCCTTAAAACTTAAATTTAAGCTCCCCTCAAATAAAATAATGGCAACAGCAATTGAAATAAATGGATCATATAAATTACCAAAACCTTCTTCAGGATTCATAATACCTAAAAACGGCCCAGCTACTAGGCCAGCAATAGACATCACAACAATTGCAGGTAACCGATATTTCCATGAAACCCACTGTGAACCAATACCTAAAACAAGTATTAACATGATTTCAAATAAAAGGGACACGCTCATTTAAAATACCCCTTCTTACATAAGAGATTTTTATGATATAAGGAATATTGTAATCCCGAACATCGAGAAAGTAAACCATTATTAAAAATTATTTTGAAGTTTTTTAAAAAACATTTATTTATCACCATATTAAATAAATAACTATATCAAAACTTTGATTTTTACATAAAATAAAAAGGCATTTACGCTCAATTAATGAAACTTAAATGCCCATGATCAACAAATTAAACCAAGAATGAAAAATAAATTAACTAATATCAATCGCCCAAGTCCCATTTCGGAAAATAGGTTCTACTGTACCGTCCGCTAACACACCATCAATATCCATTTCGGCCGAGCCAATCATAAAATCAACATGGACCATACTATCATTTATACCATGCTTATCAAGTTCCTTTAGATCCATCTTTTCTCCATTTTGAACATTTGTTGGATATGCCTTTCCTAAAGCAATGTGACACGATGCATTTTCATCAAATAGAGTATTGTAAAAAATTAATCCTGTTTGTGACACTGGAGATTCATCTGGTACGAGCGCTAATTCTCCCAAGCGTTTTGCTCCATCATCCGAATCCAATAAATGTTTTAAAACCTCTTCACCTTTTTTAGCCTTAAAATCTATTACCTCACCATTTTTAAATGTTAATGAAAATTCATCAATAATATTTCCACCATAATTCAATGGCTTCGTGCTAGAAACAGTGCCGTTCACATTATATTTATGTGGGGCTGTAAAAACCTCCTCTGTTGGTAAATTAGGGTTAAACATTGTACCCGCTTGGGACTTTGCAGCACCACCTTGCCAAATGTGATTAGCTGGTAAGCCTATTTCCAAATTAGTCCCCGGAGATTTTAACATTACTTTCTCATATTGTTTCTTATTTAAAAATTCATAAGCATTTTTTAATGTTGCATTATG
>DKGO01000194.1 GCA_002453315.1 Caryophanales bacterium UBA6768
CCTTCAATTCATCCAAACCTTTGACTCAACTTTCGTTTGCTTATATATTATAGTTTTGGCGTTCAGACACTTGAAGTAGTGTATAAGCAAAATTTAAAAGACACTAAACTATAGTAATATGTTAAGCTAGTTTTTTTAGGATATTTTCTCCTTATGTTTAAAAATTGGAATAGTTATCAATTTAACATAATTTATCCTTTGAGCTAAAGACTTTACAATATAGTAGTATAAGCAGCGTGAAATTAATTTCTCTATATTATTAGGATGGAATGGTTGACTTGAAAATAAACTCACTAAAAAAATCTAATGTTTTCTTTTTCGTTTCATGTTTTCTTTTTTACCTCTTTATATCTTATAACACTCCGTTAACTGGGGATGATTGGACTTGGGGAACCGAGCGAGGTATTCTTCGCCTTAAAAGCAAATTTGTTGATTATAATGGTCGTTATGTAAGTAATATTTTAGAAATAATTCTAACCCGTTATGAATACATTCGTTATTTAACTGTAGCAGGTTTATCAAGTTTATTGGTATATTTAGTTGGAAAGTTAACGGAAACTAAATTAGGGATAGCATCGTACTTGTTTTCTTTTACTTTTTTTCTATTAACTAATACACAGGTTTTTTCTCAGACGTTTGGATGGACAGCCGGATTTGTTAATTATGTAGTTTCTCTCGTTTTTCTACTTATTTTTTTGTTATTAACTAAGAATATTTACCAAGATTCGGAACCCTATTACAATAGATGGGGCATCTCTGTGGTTATTCCCCTTGGAATAATTACGCCCCTTTTTGTAGAGCACGTTTCTTTATTTTCAATTTTTGTTGCTCTTTATGTTATCATCTACACATTTTTAAAGTTTAAAAAAGTTTACGCCACGCATGTTGCGTATTTTGTGTCGGTTTTGATTGGAAATGTTATCATGTTTTCCAACACTGCCTACTGGAACGTTGTTAGTGGAGAAGATGATTACCGCACTATTCGAGAAGGCACAGGGAACACTGGTTTATTTCATAAGATTTATAATGTTTATTCCGATAACATGTATCAATATTTGTTTTTTTATCATCCCATTTTAAATATATTTATCGGAGTTTTGATAATAATAATCATAGTTTCTGTTTCGCATCGTTTGCGTTTGGTAAACACATTGATTAAACCTATATTGCTGTCTGTAGTTATAGGATTTTTACTTTACCAAATTGATTTTAAATCTTTGTTAGGGAACGAACTGTTTTTTCTTGAAGCAAGTGATTTTGAGTCTCTTGCAGGTATATTGTTTTTTGTAAGTATTTTAGTGACAGTTTTCTTATTTATTGATGACTTAGCCGTAAAATCCAGACTTTTATTTTATTTATCAGGTGTAATACTGCTAACAGCACCTTTTATATTTGTTACACCTTATGGCCCTCGTGGTGTGTTGGCTTCTTACCTATTTTTAGTCTTATTCGGAATTGAACTTTTAACTTACTGTGGCAGTAAGCTTTCTTGGTCAACAGCGTTATTTATAAAGCCTTTAATATGCGCAACTTTAATTTTAGTTGTAAGTTACGTAAATATTTTTATGAGTATTGGTGATGTAAGTCGGGAACGACTTTCTTATTTGGAATTGAAATTGGTACAAAATGAAGATACTATTTATTTGCCGGAAATTCCGTATTCTCAATATTTATGGATGTCGTCCCCGCCAAATGAACATTTCACAAAAATGTTTAAACGATTTAACAATGTCCCTAAAGAGACAGAAGTAATCTTTGTCCCTTACAGTAAATGGGAGAAAGAGTATAAGAGCATGGAGGATTAAAAGTATGGAAAAAATTTCTGTGGTCGTTCCTTGCTATAATGAAGGTAATATTTTAATCGATACTTTGAAACAAATAAAAGCGGTTCTGGAAGATAAATATATTAGCGAAAATTATATGCATGAAATAATATTTGTAGATGATGGTAGTGAGGACAATACGTTTAGCATAATAAAAGAGTTTTCCTATTATGATAGCGCAGTTAATTTTATTTCATTTTCTCGTAATTTTGGAAAGGAATCAGCAATGTTAGCTGGGCTAACTTATGCATCAGGTGATGTAGTAGTTATCATAGATGCAGATTTGCAGCATCCGCCTAGGCTAATTGAAGAAATGTTATATTTTTATGAAAAAGGCTATGAACAAGTTGTTGCAAAAAGGAGTCGAAAAGGGGAAAATATACTTCGAAAAAACATTACTAAAATTTTTTATTGGGCAATTAATAAGCTTATTGATGTAGAATTAGTTGATGGAATCGGTGATTTCAGATTATTAAGTCGAAAGGTAGTCGATTCTTTATTATTAATGACGGAAAATAATAGGTTTTCTAAAGGGTTATTTTCTTGGGTAGGTTACAATAAAAAAGTTATAGAGTATGAAAATGAAAAGAGAGTAACTGGAGAAAGCAAATGGAGTTATAAGAGTTTATTAAACTATGCAATAGATGGATTAACATCATTCAATAGTAAACCCCTTAGAATTATTATATATGTTGGGTTGATAATGACTTTGATAAGTATAATGTATATTGGCTACTCATTTGTTAATATTCTAGCCTTTGGTATTGATAGTCCTGGATATTTTACTCTGATTTCCTCTGTCTTACTTATAGGCGGACTCCAATTAATATCAATTGGTGTGCTGGGAGAATACGTGGGAAGAATTTTTTACGAGGTAAAACAGAGACCACATTTTATCATTAATCAGATGAACATTAGCAATAACCTTGAAGACAAGTCAATGGACTTAGAACATGAAAAAATGAGAAAGATTAAGGGATTTAAATGAATTTTAAAAAAACTTCTTTCTTAAATTCTTCTTTTTTTAGGTTTATTGTTGTTGGATTTATTAATACGGCTAACTATTATTTACTATACCTTATTTTTATTACATTTAATATAACATACATTATTAGTCATTCAGTTGCTTTTTTAATTAGTATGGTAGGCTCATTTTATTTAAACTGCTATTTTACTTATAAGACGAAACCAAGTTTGAAAAAGTTTTTTCAATTTCCGTTAACCTATGTTGTAAATTATATTGTCACCACATCATCCTTATTTATCTTAGTAAGCTTATTAAATTTAAATGAACTTATCGCTCCATTAATCGCTTCAGTTATTCCGATACCATTTACGTATTTAGTTTCAAAATGGATATTAAATAAATAGCACAGTTGCTTAAGGTTTTAAAAATGATTTACTTTTTTAGCGTTTACTAAATTTAGATCGTATTGAATTATATTTCTCACTGCAATAGAATAATGATGTGTTTAAAATTAATTAGTGGTTTTAATATTTGCCCTTGGAGGCTTCAAAAAATGAAAAAGGTAATTACGTACGGAACATTCGATTTACTTCATAT
>DKGO01000081.1 GCA_002453315.1 Caryophanales bacterium UBA6768
CTTTTCTCCCTTCATCCCTTCCTTCTTTTCTCCCTTCATCTCTTCCCTCCTGCTTCCATTTTAGCACCGATTTTTCAATTTCTTCCTTAGTCAACATGTCAATGATGTAGGCAAGTGTCGGGGACAGAATTTTTTCATCCGATTTCATTTTTTGTCCTCCTTTCTTTTGAATATATCCCAATAATTCCTTTCTAATTTTCTTTTCATCATCATCTGGAATTTTCAATAAATAATCAATAAAGTAAATTAATGTTTCCACATATGTCCGTGCTTCTTTCCGTGGGCCCTTAAATTTCCTTAAAATTCGTTTCATCAACTGGAGCTTAAAATAATATCGCTGTTCCGTGTCTTTTTTATACATATTAGCATATTTTCCCGCAATGACTGCAGTCGCAAATGGATTATTAGATTGTTCTAACTCTTCTATTGTATGATCATTAAACTTATAAACATTGTATGTGTACCTAACAGATGTGCCAAAAAAGTCATATTGAAAGAAATCATAGTATTTAGATGTTTGATCATTTGTCATTAGTGCAATGGCATATACCCTTTTTTCAAACTTATCATAAATTTTGTAAAAATACCGAAACATCCGTTCTGCAAAATCACTACTATCCTGATCTTGTACTTCAATGTGAATGAGAATCCATTGGTCCCCACCACTAGTTAATCTTACTTTAACAATTTGATCAGCAATGTTTTTCCCCTTTTTCCCCTCAATCACTTCCTTAAATAATTCTTGTTGCAAGAATTCCGGTACATGATTAAAATCAATTTCCCGAAATAAATCTGGAGCAAAAAATAACATGAATTCCTCAAATAAATCTTCGATTACTTTTTTCCAAAGTCCATCATAATCTGGATAATTTCCATAGTGAACATGCCTATCCCGTATCATTGGTGTTACCATTTATTTTATCACATCCATCAAGTATTTTGGTTTAGATTCATATTGTTTATATAGTATTTTACTATGATTAAATAGTCAATTTGGCAAAATTCAATTTTGGCTATGAAATTAAGTCAAAAAAACACTTTCCCTAAGCGAAAAACAAAAATTTGTATGTCAAACGAAATGTAATTGTTTTCAATATAGATTTTTGATAAATTTAACCCTTGACTTTATTTTTCATAATAGTGTATGATATACAGTGTAATTAATAATGTATGTCGTACAGTATTAAAGGAGCGATTCAATGGAACGATTGATCGATTCATTTTTAACGGAATTAAGAAGGGGAAATTTGTCACTAGCAGTGTTGAGTCAGCTTCGTACACCCCAATACGGCTATTCCCTCGTTCAATTGCTAGAAAAACTTGGGGTAGAAATCGAGCAAAGTACTTTATATCCACTATTGAGACGATTGGAAAAACAAAAATTAGTGACTAGTTATTGGGATACAACTGGCACAAGACCTCGAAAATATTATGAATTAAGTGAAAAAGGCAATCGCGTGTTTCAGCAAATTAAAAGTCAATGGATGGAAAACACTAAAAAGTTATATGCAGTCCTTGTTGAGGAGGAGGATGAACATGAATTTAATTAAGCTATACATTCAGGAGGTCACCAGAAGACTGCCTGATAAAACTAGGGATGACATCGCCTTGGAGTTAGAATCAACGATATATGACATGTTACCAGAAGACCACTCGGATGAAGATGTTTATCAAGCACTCGAAACATTAGGTGACCCCGCCATTCTTGCGGGTAAATATAATGAAAAACCGATGCATTTTATTGGTCCAAGGTATTATCATGGCTATGTTACCTTATTAAAATTGATCATGCCAATCGCTGCCACAATTTCATTTATTACGATTATTTTTGTTAATTTGCTAGGTCCCGTAGAAGAAGGCGCTGTATTAGAAACAATGATTCATCTTCTAGGCATAGGTATATGGAATGTAGTTAGTGTCCTCATTCAAACATTTTTTTGGATTACGATTGTTTTTATCATTGTTGAACGTGCAGATGTTGCCAAAAATGATGCTTCCCTACCAACACAACTAAAATCATGGACACCTAACAATTTAAAGCATATTACTTACATTCCTAAATATAAAATGATCAAGAATTTCGAATTATCTTGTGGGTTAATATGGACAGCAATTTGGGGAACAGCTTATTTTTATGCTGATCATCTGCTTGGAATCTATGAAAATGGTCATAATGGCCTACGAATGGTCACACCAGCATTTAATCAAGAAATGCTACTTTCCTTTTGGCCATTCATTGTATTAATTATTGGGCTAGAAGTGGCACTGACTATTTTTAAACTCGTTAAAAAACAATGGACACGACAATTAGCAACATTTTTCGCCATCAACCAGGCAGTGTCTCTAATTATTTTAGTCGTTATTTTAACCCGTGAAAATCTCTTTAATCAGGAATTCCTAAACAAAATAGGGAAGTTATTTACAACATCCCCACCAATAATCGAGAACATACTAATTTGGGGGACAATCGTTATTTTTATCGTATCTACTGGATGGGGAATATTTGACACATTCAAAAGGGCGAATATTAAAAGTTAAATTAAATTTTGAAGACCTAGTTGCTTTCCTTCCAAATTACCGTATGAAGAGAAATTTCATACGGTTTTTTATACAGAATAGAATGCCGCCTTATTCATTTTTAAAATTCCCCGAGTTATTTCGGGGAATTCCCATGAAGAAGACATCATTTCCCTGTCCTTATTTCAGGTAATTTGCGTATAAATAGAAGATTGAATAAGCTGAGTGAATCAATTTAATTATTCATTTTATTATTTTATATGTGTAATATATAATTAATGGAGAATCATCAATAAATCGAGACATTGGAGGAATACACATGACAATCGCAGTATTACATGGCGGGGGAAGACCGAACGGCAATACTGAAACAATCACAAAAATGATTACGAAAGATTTAGATGTAAAAAATATATATTTGAAGGAGTATGTTATTAAACCAATTTTTGATCAACGACATGATGAAAATGGCTTTGATGAAGTGGATGATGATTATAATGCAATTATTGATGAAATATTGAAACAAGATATTCTGCTATTTTCGACGCCAATTTACTGGTATAGTATGACAGCAACAATGAAAGGATTTATCGATCGATTTTCACAAACGATGAGGGATAAAAACTATCCCCATTTCAAGGAACAATTGGGACAAAAGAAGGCATTTGTCATCGCTGTTGGTGGAGATAGCCCCTATACAAAAGGGTTGCCAATGATCCAACAGTTCCATCATATTTTTGATTTCCTTGGGATTCCTTTTGCAGGGTATATGATTGGAAATGCGAACAAACCTAATGAAATTATGAATGACCCTAAATCACAGTCAGATGCTGAACAATTAAGACGTATTTTACAAGAATCGCTCTAATTGAAGGCAGGGAGAACAAGCAATATAATCGAGGTCACATCCGTTTACAGGCTCGATACTAATAAATAAATACCCGTAAACATCAAAATGAAAAGGGTAATTATTCTAAAAGTTCTCTGACTGATCCAATTAAAAATCCATTGTCCTAACAAAACCCCTCCGACTAGTGATGGAACGGCTAAGAAAGAAGAAATCCATGTTTCTTTAGTCGTTCCTCCTAATGAAATTTGCATGGCTAAGCTAGCAGAATAAACATATAAATAAAAAGCCAACGTAGTACTCCTAAGAGTAGTTTTATCTATATTTACCCCAGCAAAATATAACAACAATGGTGGTCCTGGGACACCAATACTTGTCGTTAATAAACCAGACAAACCACCGGCTAGAAAATCTCTATTTCTTGTTCGATTAATCGATAATTTCAAAATGAGCAAAATAGTTAAAAGTAAGATTAAGGCACCAACCGTTAGTTTTAATAATCGAACATCTAAAAAAAGATAGACAAATATACCGGAGATTAATCCAAGAAAACTGCCTTTGATCATTCGAATAAGTAGTGTCTTATTTACTTCCTTTTTAATGTTAAAAATCATCAATGCCGACAAAATAATCGATAAAATAATATTCATTTGAATCGCTGTATGAACAGGATAAATAAGCAACAAAAAAGGTGTTCCAATAATGGAAAAACCATAGCCCGTACTCGTTTGTAAAAGAGATGCAATGAATACTATAAATATAAGGATTAGCATTTCTTCCATGTGAATTTTTCACCAACTTTAATGAACATAACTCTTAGACCCATCGTATCACAAAATGTCCATTTAATCGTAAGATGGCTACTCATTCCTCCTATAAGCGGAAAAAAGTTTGTCCAACCCTTTTTTACTTTATTAAGTTTAGGTCAGGACAACTTGTTATTGATGAAAAATAATGACAAAAACTGACGAAATTACTCTAATTATTATAAAAGTGTTATGCCTAAAAAAGTACCCATAATTAAATTTAATGCTATGATTCAGGCAGATGCAATTATTACTAAATTGTTAAAGGTTAATGAAGTTAAGACAATAATTGTTGGTGAAATTATCATAAAATTCTTACACCGGCATTTACTACACCTTTATTACAATTCCCGACGAAAAAATTGTCTAGCGTTGGATTTTACTACTTCTTTATCCTAAATACCGACGCAAGACTGCTCTCACGTTGGAATTTCATCGCCATCTTCTTCAAAACCCGACGCAAGACTACTCTCACGTTGGAATTTCATCGCCATCTTCTTCAAAACCCGACGCAAGGCTGCTCTCTCGTTGGAATTTCATCGCAATCTTCATCTAGCCTCCCACTAGTAGATCACAATGAGGAAGTTTTATCAAAGTTAAAAAAATTGGACTTTCACTAGTTCATGCATTTGGTCGGGAGGTCCATGAAATATGATCTTTCGTTTTTTTCATTCCAATCGTCCATTAGTTGTTGCTTTTTTCTTTTGTCGATACCCCCCTAATGAACTTGTTTCCACTGTTTAATTTTCCTTGAAATTTTTCAACAAACATTTCTATTGTTCCACGAAAAAAACCGAACATAACCTCGGTCTGTTTTAATCACTTTTAATTAAATATTTTGACATTTATAATAAAACCCCAAAAACACCTTTTTCACGCTATATTCCAATATAAATATCATTTATTTTGATCTATCCAACGATGAGCAGCTATAATATACGAAAGAGGAATAAGGGACTACAAGGGGGACTTAAGTACATGACTGGGAAAATAATTCGTGTTGTTGGAGCAGTAATAGTAAAAAATGACCAAATATTGTGTGCCCAAAGGAATCGCCATGGGACATTACCCTACTTATGGGAATTCCCCGGGGGAAAAATTGAAGTAAATGAATCGGCCAAAGATGCCTTGATTCGTGAAATTAATGAAGAAATGACATGCCAAATAAAAGTAGGCGAAAAAATAACGACAACCACTTATCGTTATCCATTTGGAACGGTACAATTAACGACATTTTATTGTCGTCTTATTAGTGGGACTCCCTCTCTTTTAGAACATGAGGCTATTGAATGGGTATCGCCAGAAAACCTACATACATACGATTGGGCACCCGCAGACATACCCGCGATTGACATCATTCAAAAAGAAATGAGGGAAACCAATGGATGATTTTTCTAAACAATTGGAACAATCATTACAGCAAAGTTTCCTCGACAAAATGGTTGTCGGTTCGGAAAAATATAAAGCCCAATTACTGTTAAATGACCAACATAAAAATGAAAGCGTATTATCCGCTTTAATAGAAGAAATCCGCCATTGTCAGTCATTCATTTTTTCAGTTGCTTTTATTACGGAGAGTGGATTAGCTACATTAAAAACAACCTTATTTGATTTACAACAAAAAGGAATTCAGGGGAAAATTTTAACTTCTACATATTTACATTTTAACCAGCCTAAAGTGTTTAAAGAGCTATTAAAATTAGTAAATATCGAAGTACGGTTAACAGAAACAGAAGGATTCCATTCAAAAGGATATATTTTCAATCATGAACAACACAGTTCATTCATTATTGGCAGCTCTAACTTGACATCACAAGCATTGAAAACAAATTATGAATGGAACATTCAACTAACCTCCCATGAAAATGGCGAAGTCATTGAACATTTTTACGAACAGTTTGAAAAAGTTTGGAACGAAGCTAAGCCATTAACAGAAGCCTGGATTGACCATTATGAAACAGTTTATACACCAGAAGAATTTGCTCAAGCCCAGAAAATAATTGAATTTCCGGTAGGCTACGACACTAATCCCGCAAGAGATGCTATCGAAATAAAGCCAAATAAAATGCAAACGGTTGCTTTACAAGAAATACAAGCAGTTCGGGATAACGGACACGAAAAAGGTCTTGTCATTTCCGCAACAGGGACAGGTAAAACATATTTATCTGCTTTTGATGTACGCAAATTTCAACCGAAACGAATGTTATTCATCGTCCATCGGGAACAAATTTTGCAGAAGGCAAAAGCGGATTTCCAAAAAGTTTTAGGTGGTATTCCAGCAGATTTTGGTATTTTATCGGGAACAACAAAAGAATTTGGCGCCACATATTTATTTACAACCATTCAAACATTATCACAGGATCATGTCCTTCAGCAATTTCAAAAAGATGCATTTGATTATATTTTAATTGATGAGGTTCATAAAGCTGGGGCCAATTCGTATTTAAAAGTCATCGATTATTTTCGCCCGAAGTTTATGTTAGGAATGACAGCCACACCCGAAAGGACCGATGGGTTCAATATTTATGAATTATTTGATTATCATATTGCCTATGAGATTCGTTTACAAGAAGCATTGGAAGAAGATATGCTTTGTCCTTTCCATTATTTTGGTGTTACTGATTTAGAATATAACGGAGAATTAATTGATGATACGACAATTTTATCCCATTTAGTTACGGAAGAAAGAATCAATCATATTTTAGAAAAAATTAATTTCTATGGCCATTCTGGTGATGCAGTGACTGGATTAATGTTTTGTAGTCGTAAAGCAGAGGCAACTCAACTGTCAACAGCCTTAAATGAAAAGGGCTTAAAAACAGTTGCATTAACAGGAGATCATTCTCAAGAAGAGAGAATTGAGCAAGTAAAACGACTAGAAAACGGAGCTTTGGACTACATCATCACAGTCGATATTTTTAATGAAGGTGTCGATATCCCTAAAGTGAATCAAGTGGTCATGTTGCGCCAAACTGAATCAAGTATTATTTTTATCCAGCAACTTGGTCGAGGCTTAAGAAAACATGATTCTAAAGACTTTGTCACTATCATTGATTTTATCGGAAATTACAAAAATAATTATTTAATACCAATTGCCCTTTCAGGAGACCAATCTCAAAATAAAGATAATATTAGACGTCGTACAGTGGAAACAAGTTACATTAGGGGAGTATCGACCGTCAATTTTGAAGAAATTGCTAAAAAGCAAATTTTCAAATCAATTAATGCTGGTAATTTAACGACGTTAAAAATTTTACGAGATGCCTTTATTCAATTAGAAAACCGAATTGGCAGAACCCCATATTTAGCAGACTTTATTGATCATCATTCTGTTGATCCATTAGTCATTGTAGAAAAGTATCATAATTATTATTACTTTCTTATAAAAATGAAAAAAGATTTACCACTATTACCTGCTAATGGACAAGCCGTCCTGTCGATGCTTTCATTAGAGATACTAGATGGAAAAAGACGTCATGAAATTATCCTCGTCGATCAATTGCTACAACATGGCTCCGTCACTTTAGCACAATATAAAACATTATTAAAAGAGGCAGGCTGTATCTTATCAGACTCAACATTAAATTCGGTTCTTCGGATGTTCGATTTATCTTTTTTTAAAGAAAACGATCGAAAAAAATACGGCCATCAACCAATCGTGACCATGAATGAAAAGAGTGTTTTCAAATTTAATGACGCCATACAATCATTGATTGAAAAAAACACCTTTTTTAAACATATGATGGAGGATGTCGTCCAAACAGCGATGAAAAGAAGTGAAAAATACCATCCCGGTGAAACATTTACTTTGCATGAAAAATATACACGAAAAGATGCCTGCCGATTATTAAATTGGAAAGATGATGAAAGCTCCACTCTATATGGCTACAAAACAAAATACCATACATGCCCTATTTTTGTGACGTATCATAAACATGAAGAAGTGGAATCAAGCGTCGATTATGGGGATGAATTTTTAAGTGCAGAAATTTTTAAATGGTATACAAGAAGTAATCGAACGTTAAAGTCAAAAGAAGTTCAAACGATTATCCAAGCGAAGGAAAATAACATTGATCTTCATTTATTTATTAAAAAAGATGATGATGAAGGTAGTGGCTTTTATTATTTAGGGGAAGTTGCTCCAATCAAAGAAACCGTACGACAAACGACGATGAAAGATAAACACGGAAAAGATATTGCAGTCGTGACAATGAACATGGATATGGAAAATCCTTTAGACGGGAAGTTACATCACTATTTGTTAGAAGAAACGGATGAGAATTAGGAGTTTTTAGCCCATTCTATAAACCCATTACCATAATTAATCACTGTTCTCTATTGTCCCCATTAATTTTGTTAAAAATCACCTGTATTGAGTGGGCTTGACCCTCAGCTAAATTGTTAAACGAGTCACTTTACTAAGTTGGTCAGCCCAAACTTTCCCATAGGCATTGCATAATTGTATCAATCATTTCCCGATTATTTATTTCTAATCTTGAGAACCAATGTTACACCCTTCTTTTTGCAGTTCCTCAGCAAAAAAGTTATGACAATCTATGATCTAATCCAGTCATCCCACTTTATCTATATTTTATTGTACAGCATTATATGGTGCCAAAAGACACGATATAGTTTATTCATGCCTTTTGGAATTGTCGAGGATCTTAATATAGGAAAATTGAATCTTAAAATCTTTCTTCATCAAATTTAAGGGTTTGAATATATTTCTCCTGAATCTCTTTAGGGAAGTCACGTTCTATTATCGTCTTTATGGCAAACTCCATATCGGTTAAAACTAAGGATCTAAATTCTTCATTGATTTCAGTTTCTTTAATGACTGCATTAACGATCTTTTGAATATCTGTTAGATTAAGTATATGACACATTTTTCTCACCAATTTCTTTCAAAGTTCTATTGAACAAAATTTAAGTTAAAGTTTAAATTGTTGTACTAATCTATTTAATTCCTCTGCAAGTTGTGCCAGTTCGTTGGAGCTAGCTGTCACTTCTTCCATCGCACTACTTGTCTGCTGGGATGAGGCCGATGTTTGTTCTATCCCGGCCGCTGATTCTTCAGATATTGCGGCTATTTCCTGAACAGCACTGCTCATTTGTTGACTTTCTGCTGATATATCAGTCAAATTATTCGTGATAATATGAATGTTATTTACCATTTCCTTAACGGCTGATGAAATTCTGTTAAAAGTTTTTCCTGTGTCTATTATTTGATTCGTTCCATGCTCTACTACCTTGTATCCATTTCTTAGAGATTCTGTGACATGCCTTGTCTCTTCTTGAATAGCCGTGACAATCACCGTGATATCCGTAACTGAACCCGACACACCCTCAGCTAACTTTCTCACTTCATCAGCCACAACTGCAAAACCCTTCCCATGTTCACCAGCCCTAGCTGCCTCAATAGCAGCATTTAATGCCAATAAATTAGTTTGATCTGCAATATCTTGTATGACAGAAACTAATTCTGAAATTTTTTGGGATTCATCTTCTAACACCTTTACTTCATCTACAGCACCTTGCACAATGTCATTAATGGAATTCATTTGTGAGGTTGACTGTTCCATTAATTGATAACCCTCATCTGTCATCTCTAATACTTCATTGGAGGACTGTTGAATAGTGAGACCATTTTCATTTGCTGTTTCAATTTGAGATTTAAATAAAGCCATTGTACTAGATAGATCGCTTGCATGGTTTGCCTCCTTTTCAGAACCAGAGGCCAACTCTTGCATCGTTGAGGCTATTTGTTCGGCACCAGTACTTACTTCGTTTGACGCTTGTGTCAATTCTTCACTTTGACTGCTTACTGTTTCAGAAACTCCACTTACTTGATACAATAGATTTCTCATATTTCGATTCATATTATTTGTTGCTTCTACAAGCTGTCCTATTTCATCCTTTAATGTTGTTTTTAAAGGTTCATGACTAAGATCGCCACTTGAAATGATATTCATTCGTTTCATAACAACCCTAATAGGATTGGTTATAGAATTAGAGGTAACGATTGCTACAACCAGCCCCATGATAACCACAAGTATTGACACTCCCAAGCTTATAAATAAAGTTGTTTCACCACTTTTAACAATATTCTCTGCTGTTTTATTAAAATGGACTTCCCTTTCAATTGCGAAATCATTAAAACCATTCATAATTTCACGGGAAAGTGCCTTAACTTCATTTAAGTTTTTAAATGCTATTTCTTAGTTTCCGTTTTTATATTCCTCTATTACTTTGTCGTTTATGAATACCCTCCATTCGACACTTTTGTCAACTAATTCCTCTACCGTTTCTGAATCTGTTAATTCTAAGATTTTATCTTGATACTCTTTACTTTCTTCTGTATATCCATTAAATAAATCGATATATTCCTGTTCACCAAAAATGATATAACCCCGTACCGTAGCTAAACGTTGTGCCGTATTAAAGGCTAACTTTTCGCTAGCCACTAACAGGGGAATTTGTTCGTTTGCCATATTCTCTGTATCTTCATTAACTTTATTAACCGAAAAATAGTTATATATACCCGATAATATTACTAACACTAAAACTAAGGAAAATCCAAATAGCATTTTTAACCGTATACTTTTAAACTTGAATAAGTTCATTATTTTTATCCACCACCATCTCCTGAATTATTTCAACCTTCATTACTACCTTTCCTTCACAGGATATCTTTCAATGGATTTTCCTGTACATTCATATCTTTCGTTTGAAGCCGTATATGATAGATGTTTTTATGTTCTATCAACTATTTCTTTGGATAATGAGATAATTTACGATAATCCCAATATAATTCATCGCAAGTTTTTTAAATATTTGGAATTGTGTTCATTTAAATCTTGTTTTTCACCTTAAAACTATTTTCCTATGTATGCTGTATTGATTTTATAGTATATTTTTAAGGGATTCCTGAATCCTATCTACAGTAAATGGTTTAACGACAAAATCTGATGCTCCTTCTCGCATAGCCTCAATAACCATGTCCTTCTGCCCCATTGCAGAACACATAATAATTTTTACATCCGAATTTACCTTTCTAATTTCCCTAACCGCTTCAATGCCATTCATTTCAGGCATCGTAATATCCATTGTGATTAAATCGGGATTTAATTTTTCCGATTTGTCAATTGCTTCTATCCCATTTGCCGCTTCTCCTATTACTTCATGTCCTAATTTTGTTAATATATCTTTTAAGTGCATCCTCATAAAGGCTGCATCATCCGTAATCAAAATTTTAGCCAAATATGTATCACCCTTTTTTATGTATGTCTTAATTATCGATTAATAAATATATATAAATAGTGCCTATTTCTTTAAATGCAACAGATAACTCTATCCCCTTTTCATATCCGGATAACATTGTATCCCCCTGCAAAATAGTTGGTGGTGTAATACTTATATCTGTTTGTACCCTTGCTAGGTTGGTAGAAATACCTCCAGCAATCATATTCCCCATTTCTCCACTAAAAGATTGCAGCATTTCTCCCTCTAAAGGCATATCATACATCATTTCACCAATAGTTGAAAAAACGGAACTATCTCCGCTAAATACTAACTTTCCCCTTAAATCCCCCACAATCCCAATTAAAACCCCATAATTTAAATAGAAATTTTGTTTTAATAACCGTGGTTTTTCCAATTCAAGCTCTATTGAAATAATTGTTTTAATGGAGGATAAAGTTGCATTTAATAGATTGGTAACTAGGTTGTTCTTTTCTTTATTAAGTTCACTCACCCAAGAAATCATTCCTTTAGCATTATTTTAATAGTTTTAATAGTACTAAGGTAATGGTAATATAGTCATGTATATTTTACAAATAATATGTATTGAGAATGATACTTAGCAATATTCGCTGAAACATGTCAAATTAATTATAATATAAACTAATAAATGTAAAACTATTTGATTAACCGATACTAGAATAATTTCATCGGTATATCCCTTTTACAAACTTGTTCCTTTGTCAATCTTCTACCTACATTATGCTTAAGGGCACATTTTACTATTTCTATTTTACATGAAATATTTTTTTGTATAGTGACTTTTCTCACTCTATCGTTGGCTAATTGCTATCATATTCAAAAAACTTTTTATCCTATATAAAATATAAAATACCTCTTCAAAACAACTTCTTTTATCAAGTTATATTCGTTGCGATAAGGAGGATTCTATAAATGAAAAATAACGTGAAAAAAAGCGGAAGTGTAGAAGAATTAATTTTGAAGTCTTCTGAAATCGGGCGTATCTGGATTCGACAGACATTTTTAAAATACAGGCATTATCGGGGATAAATTATATTTACTCCTTTTTTACGACGTAATTTGGAAGACTAGATGTACACCAATTTCCATAAAGTTTTGTGATAAAACAACTAATGATATAGTAAAAACAAACTGAAACTGAACAAGTACAACGCAAAACGGTACTACAGCCAAGTCGGGGGCCATTTATTCAGATATTCCAACGATAGTATTAACAATGAGTTTGAGGGTTAAATTTCGGTTTCTAATCAATAAATCAATTTATTTATTTAATTTATTTAAAATATCCCCTATGGCTTCCTCACCAAATTCCTGCCATTTACTTTTGTCATGAATATAACCATCTTTATCAAGTGGTTTTTGAAACTGACTAAACCCTGTTGCATCAAGTAAGGAGCTCCCGTCAGTATCCAAACCTATATTCACAACATGTTTGATAACAAATGGCTTTTGGAATTCAATTAACGCATCACTGTGATCCAACTCTCCTTCTAATACGCGAAAAGGCAATCGTGCATAAATCGTTTCACCATTTTCTCTCTCCCGATGCATGATACCATCAAAAAAACCGCTATGATATTCCCAATTCCCCCCCATATCAAAGCCATGGCCTTTAAGCAATTTTTTGGCATAACCAAACTCCATTCTTTTCCCTTCTAAATCTGTTTCCAAATGTAACATGTGGCTCCTCCTAAATTTTTTATTATTATCGCCAGTTATATTGAATTAATACAATAGCGATGAATAATGCTAAGGAATGTGGGGAAGTTATTACACCTAACGAAAACACTAATTAAAATTAGCCCAATACTAATAGAATATCCTAATGCAGTTAATTTTCTCATACCGTAGTTATTTTTCGTTTCCCCAATCATAAAAAATAGTGCTAGTGAACAATACAACCACCAGCACTATAACCAAAACACAGGTATGAAAAAAAATATAAAATCCTCATTATCAATTTCGATAATTTACTTATCAATTTTGAACCGATAGCCTACACCCCAAATTGTTTCAATAAACTTGGGATTAGATGGATCTTCTTCTATTTTTTCTCTAATTTTTCTTATATGGACTGTAACAGTTGTTGTATCACCAATAGAATCATATCCCCAAATTCTCTCAAATAGATGTTCTTTAGTAAATACAATGTTTGGATGTGTTGCTAAAAATGTGAGTAAATCAAATTCCTTAGCCGTGAAAGACTTCTCTTCTTCATTAAGAAGAACTTTTCGTTCTTCACGCTGAATGCTTAAACCTCTTATTTGAATCGATTGTGCTTTATGATCACGGTTTGTTAATCTTTCATATCTAGACATATGGGCTTTGACACGTGCTATCAACTCATTTGGATTAAATGGTTTTATGATATAGTCATCTGCCCCTCGGTCAAATCCTCGAATTTTGTCGATATCTTCTTTTCTGGCTGTCACCATTATGATTGGAATGTCTAAAATCGCACGCAATTTTTTACATAAATCAAAACCATCTATTCCTGGTAACATTAAATCTAAAAGAATTAGGTCATAAGTATTCGATTTTACTTTATTAAGTCCCTCTTCTCCTGTTGTTGCAATATCAGAAGCAAATCCGTTTACTTCTAAATAGTCTCTCTCCAATTCTGCAATATCCATTTCATCTTCAATAATCAAAATTTTTTGCATTTATATCACCTTTTTCAGTGTAAAAAAAATACTTGTTCCTTCACCTAATTTACTATCGGCCCAAACACTTCCTCCATGTTCATTAATAATTTCTTTTACTATCGATAATCCAAGACCACTCCCACCAGTAGAAGAATTTCTTGAACTATCCGTTCGATAAAAACTATCAAATATACGGGCTATGTCTTTTTTCCTTATGCCATTACCGTTATCTCTTAGTTCTACAATCACGTCTTTATCAAAATTACATGATAATGAAACTTGAATTTCTTTATGACTTTTATCCATATATTTCAAACTATTTTGAGTGATATTTGTTACAACTCTTCTTAATTTATCCCTATCTGCCTTTACCAAATAGGAATTTTCTTTATTTGCGACAAGAGTTACAGTACTTTGTTCTTTTCCTATATTAAATTCTAATTCCTTAACGAAATCATCAAAAAAGGCATATAAATCTACATTTTCAAAATTAAATGAGACTTGTTTTAAATCTAGCCTTGAGTACAAAAATAATTCATCAATTAGTCCATCCATATTATTAGCCGTCTTATAAATCGTATTTGTATATCGCTCTAATTTTTCAGGCGTGTTAGCCACTCCATCCTGAATGCCTTTTACATAACCTTTTATAGAGGTCAATGGTGTTTTTAAATCATGTGAAATACTTGCAATCAGTTCTTGACGATTCTGTTCAAATTGTTGTTTAGCTGCTTCAGCTTCTTTCAGCTTTATTCTCATCGCTTCAAATGTATTTGTAAGTTCACCTAATTCATCCTTCTTGCTCGAACTTATACTATACTCCAGATTTCCTTCACTAATTTTTTTTGCAGCAACAGATAGTTTTTTAATTGGGGAAATGATGCTTTTTGAAACTGAATACGTAAGTAATCCATTTGTTGTAACAATAATAAGAACCATGGCAATAAACCTATAGCTTAAGAAGAAGTTCATTCGTGAACCTTGAAAATTATCTTTAAAAACATGGAACAGTAAATACCCTAAGACTATTTCCACAACCAGAAATCCAATAATTGGAATAATTATCATTCCTATATTAGATAAAATCAATCGTCTCTTAATCGACAATACCACTCATCCTTTTTCAAATTCTTATATATTTATTATAATGACATAATGAGTAGTATAATGAAACAAATGGGGCTGTTATAACAATAGCTCATCCATATTCAACTTTTTATCTCTCGAATATTTGTCCATCTTCTATATGCAATACCCGATCACAAAGATGTAATATTCTTTCATCATGTGTCACCATAATAGCTGCTTTGTTTCTTGTCTTCACCTCATGAGATATCATTTCAACAACCTGTTTTCCACGCTCGGAATCTAAACTAGCTGTTGGCTCATCAGCTAATACAATATCAGGGTCATTCATAAATGCTCTTGCAATAGCAACTCTTTGCTTTTCGCCACCCGATAACTTTGCGGGATAATTCTTTATTCTATGACTTAACCCCAACTGATTGATTAAATTTGTCGCCCTTTTTTCATTATCCTTCTTGTCCGTTTTAGAAATATCATTTATTAACATTAATTGATCCTTAACTGTTAAGTAAGGAATTAAGTTGGAAGACTGGAATATAAACCCTATCTTTTCCTTCCTAATGGATGTTAGTTTAGATGATTTATACGTTGCTATATTTTCTTGATCTAGTATCACTTTTCCACTACTGGGTGATAACAATGCACCAATGATGGATAAAAGTGTACTTTTTCCAGAGCCAGATGGTCCAACAATTGCAATAAATTCTCCTGTTTTTAATGCTAAGGAATTATCTCTCAATATAGTTATAGATGAATCTCCGTCACCATAGTTTTTTTGAACATGCTCAATTCTCAATATTTCTTTTGTCATTATTCAACCCTCCCAATTGCTTCTAAAGCATCTACTTTTGCAACTTTATAAACGGATAATAACGAACCTAATAAATTCAAAATTAAAAATAACGCTGCCGTACCCAATACTAAAGTGGGCGAAGTTCTAAAAGGTACACCTTCTGGGATAACCTGTGTCATACCGTAAACTAATAAACTACTAAACACGACACCGATCATTGTAATCAAGGTAACCTGAATAATAATCCCCTTTGCAATATAAGACGTCTTTGCTCCAATTGCCTTTAAAATCCCAAATTGATTTGTTTTTTGTAGTGTAATGACATAAAAGAAAACTGTTGAAACAAAAGCAGAAATGATAAATAAAAAGACTACAATCATTGTTAATGAGCCTTGGGTTTCTTTATACCCAGGTATAGTTTTTACTGCTTCCTCAGGTGTCATTGTTTCATATCCAGTAATAGAAGCCTTATCACCCGAATAAACAACCGCATTATAAGAAAGTTTATCTTGATATAAAGTGTTCATACCTAATTCAAAGTCTGCATAAACAACAGGCATCATAGAGTACGTATGATTTTTCGTGAAGCCAGCAATAACTATTTTTTTTCCCGTATTTTTGTCTGTAATCTCATCATTTAATTCGACTCCAAAAATTTGAATACTTGCATCAGCTATTACTTCATTTTCATCTAATTCATCAAAGTTTTTTCCTTCTACTATCTCTAAATCAGAATATTGATCAGCATCCACTGAAAAGTAAACAACATCAACATCTTTTTCCTTTTCTCTTTCTAATGTGGACATGTTAATGGCCAGTGGTGTAGCGTTTTGTTCAAGATGATCACTTATATTCTCCAAATCTTTTAAGTTTAAATTAGATTTTATCATAGCACCGTCAGCCTCTTTATTTAGCACAATATAGTCTGCTTGAATATTTCTAATGGCAGAACTATCACTGAAGCCTAATCCATTAGCTAATCCTGTAACAAAAAACACCAAAAACAAAACTGCTATTGTGATGATACTAATTAATGTGTATCGTAATTTTGATTGCTTTATCTCTTTAAATGCTAAAAACATATATACTCTACTCCTTATTTTTTATTATAAATTAGTGCAATTAACGTAAATATGACAGCAGTATAAAATGGTAAATATTTGATACCTATTGGTTTCTGGAATATAATCATTCCTAAAATACCAATAAACTCAGATAAGATAATACCGAGAATAAAACCGCCAAATATTCCCACAAATATAGACAATAATAATCTCATTTACCTGTCTTCCTTTCATGTATTCTTGGAAAAGTTAATTTCCATGATTTTGAAATCAACAATAATGATAAGGCAAACAACAGAATGGCAACTACTGGATGAATTGATCCTACCCACGGTAACACAGCCCTAAAGTTTGCAGTGAAGTACATGAAATAAACTGTGAGCAGGATTCCAAATAACTGCCAATAAGCCCAACGTGGGAATGAACCTATAATGGCGAAAATAAACATTAAAACTGGTAAATTAAATCCAAACAAGTGGACAAACTTCGTATGCTTTGACCAATCTACTGGATACTCAAAGATTGCTATACCAGCCAGATAAAATTGGATCAATATGCATAGAGTAAAAAGGAATGCCAATATGACAAAAATGATTCTCCCAACACGAATTTTAGTATTATTTACTCCCAGATTATTCACCTCCTATATTTAAATTCGAATTCATAAGTGCATAATACAGGGTAATTATAAACTCCCCCTTAGTAATTTCTTAAATAATTCTTAAATCTAACAACATAGAACTTAGACGTTGTTCAAATTAAGTAAAAAATAAAAAATCGCCATCTTATTTATAATAAAAGAAGATGGCGTTCAAAATTTTGGGTTATTTTCATTTTACATCCTTAATGGTGTAATTTATTGAAAAAGTACCTTTGGATTTTAAAAATAATAATGATT
>DKGO01000089.1 GCA_002453315.1 Caryophanales bacterium UBA6768
TAAAACTGATGTAGAAGGTAAGGAATACGATTTAATCGTGCCCTTCTCCAAACTAAACTCCGCAGAAGGTCATTTAAACCCTAAATTTAATATCGATCATTTATTCATTTGTGCTCGTATTAACTACAGCCATTTGTTATAATAAAGAACATGAAAAATGTAGTGATAAAGGTTGATGAATTATGTTGAAAAAGCGGTCTGAGGCAGTTTTCCACCGTTTATCTCCAGCACAAATATTACTATCATATTATTTACTAGCAATCATCATTTCTGCTATTATTTTGTCAATGCCATTCGTCTACAAAAAAGGGGTTGAGATTGCCTTTGTTGACATTTTATTTACAGCGGTTAGTGCATTAAGTGTCACGGGACTAACAACAATCTCGATAGGGGATTCGTTTAGTACGATTGGTTTACTTATCTTAACGGTTATTTTACATTTTGGGGCAGTTGGATTAATGACAGTTAGCACTTTAATATGGTTAATGATTGGTAAAAAAATTGGCCTATCAGAAAGAAGATTAATTATGACAGATCAAAATCAATCTTCTTTCGGTGGTATGGTACAGATGGTAAAGGAAATCATTTACGTTGTCTTTATCATTGAATGTATCGGTATTATTTTATTAGGAACCCATTTTCTATCATATTTTCCAACGGCTAAAGAGGCTTATTTACATGGCTTTTTTAGCACAATCAGTGCAATTTCAAATGCGGGTTTTAGTATCGAAAATAACTCATTAATGAATTATGGCCATGATTATTTTGTACAAAGTATTATGATGTTTTTAATTATTTTTGGTGCAATTGGATTCCCAGTATTGATTGAGGTCAAAGCGTTTTTACTTCGTTATCGAAAAAAAGACCAACATAGAATGCGGCCATTCCGTTTCAGTTTATTTACAAAACTAACATCAGCCACTTTCTTTATGCTTGTTTTTGCTGGTACAATTATCATTTATGTCGTTGATATGCAACATTTTTTTAGTGGAAAAGGTGGAGTAGAAAGCTTTTTTTATGCATTATTTCAATCTATTACAACCCGTAGTTCAGGACTATCAACAATGGATATTAGTATGCTTACGGAAACAAATCAATTGTTTTTATCGCTGTTAATGTTTATTGGTGCTTCACCGAGTAGTGCTGGAGGAGGAATAAGGACGACAACATTTGCACTTGTAATTATTTTTATTATTACATATGCACGTGGGGGAAAAAAAATAAAAATATTTAATAGGGAAATTTACGATGAGGATTTATTAAAAGCTGTCACTGTCATGATAATTGCAATTATATTTGTTTTTATAAGCCTATTAATCATGTCTATGATTGAACCGTTTACGGTGACACAAATTTTATTTGAAAGTATGTCAGCCTTTGGTACAGTTGGTTTGTCATTAGGTATTACGAGTGAAATTTCTACATTCAGTAAATTTATATTAATGGTTTTAATGTTTATTGGCAGAATAGGTGTAGTAACATTTTTGCTCTCGTTTAGAAATGAAAAGCACACAGAAAGTGTTAGGTATCCTAAGGAAAGAATGATTATTGGTTAAATGGAAGAGGGGTCATTTTAACGTAATACTTCCATTATTTTTGTGAACTTGATATAATATCTACTAGAAAATCAAATAAATTGGTTTGATAAAAGGAGTGTTTACATATGTTAATTACTACTTTTGGAATTATTTGTTTAATTATTGCACTTTTGAATGTCGGCTACTGCCTGTTTGATCACGAATAAATAAAAAAAGGTCAAATCATATTATTTGGCCTTTTTTTCATCTAGTTAATTGTAGTTCATGTAAAGGATAAATGACAAATTCTGATTTACCAATTATGTCGGATTTTTCGATAAACCCCAAGCCATTTCTACTATCTTTACTAACTGCTCTATTATCCCCCATGACAAAATAACTATTTTCAGGGATGATAATGGGCCCGAAATTTCCTGTTAGTCTTTCATTATATTGATCGACATAAGTTGTCTCCAGTGGTTTTCCGTTAATATACAAAACATGATTATAAATTTGTATTTCCTCATTTGGCAAGCCTATAATTCGTTTGACGTAGTTTTTTTCGGGGTGCTGAATAATGACAATATCGCCACGTTCTGGACTAGAAAGATTGTATACTAATTTATTAAATATAATTCTCTCACCATTTTCTAGTGCAGGTACCATACTTTCACCTTCGACAATAGATGTTGCGAATACAAATGTCCGTAAAAGAAAGGCCACTAAAAGCGCGATGAAAATTGCCCTTAACCAACTTAGCCATTCGCTATTAGCTTTTTTTTTCGTCACTAAAGACATCCTTTCTTAGCCATACAATTAAATGATAAGAGTAGCATAGCATGATATTTTTATTTAAACAACTTATTATAAATAAAATAACAGTTTAAAAATTAAGGTAATGGTTATGACTAAATTATACTTTATAGTATAATATAGGATGAAGGTCATTATTATTTTGTAATTAATGATAATTAACCAGTAAATAATACTTATCAACAGGTTGGAAAGGATTATAACAT
>DKGO01000025.1 GCA_002453315.1 Caryophanales bacterium UBA6768
AAATCATATAAAGCAATTTACCATGTCATGAGCTTTACTCTCATGACCACTAAAATCATAAAAAGCAATTTACCTTGTCATGGGCCTCACTCTCATGACCACTAAAATCATAAAAAGCAATTTACCTTGTCATGAGCCTCACTCTCATACCCACTAAAATCATATAAAGCAATTTACCATGTCATGAGCCTCACTCTCATGGCCACTAAAATCGCAAATAGTAAACAATCATGTCAAGTGCCTCTTCCCCACAGTTGCCAATAAGAGCATAAAATGAAAAAAACAATGGCCTTCACCATTGTTTTAGTTCATATTTCACTATTTCTATTTGATATTAAAAAACGCATCCCATCCAGCATATTCGCCAATGCCAGCTAGTTCATCTTCAATACGAATTAACTGATTATATTTTGCCACACGATCTGTCCGAGAAGGGGCACCTGTCTTAATTTGACCCGCATTAGTCGCTACTGCAATATCGGCAATCGTTGCATCCTCAGTTTCCCCCGAACGATGGGAAATAACGGCGGTATATCCAGCGCGTTTAGCCATTTCGATTGCTTCAAATGTTTCAGTTAACGTCCCTATTTGATTGACTTTAATTAAAATTGAGTTGCCAACACCTTCTTCAATTCCTTGGGCTAATTTTTCTGTGTTTGTAACGAATAAATCATCACCAACCAGTTGTACCCGTTCCCCAATTCGCTCTGTTAGCAATTTATGTCCTTCCCAATCATTTTCATCTAAACCATCTTCAATTGAAATAATCGGATATTTTTCCACCATTTCTTCATACCAATCGACCATTTCAGCGGATGTACGCACGACACCTTCACCTTTTAAATGATACTTTCCGTCGGAATAAATTTCCGATGCAGCAACGTCCATTGCAAGCTGAACCTCATCGCCTACTTGGTAGCCAGCGTTCTCAATGGCTTCAACAATGGTCTGTAATGCCTCTTCATTAGAAGCTAAATCCGGTGCAAAACCACCTTCATCACCAACAGCGGTATTCAGACCTTTATTTTGCAATACCTTTTTCAATGAATGAAAAATTTCTGTCCCTACTCTCACCGCTTCCATAAATGTCGGTGCAGCAACTGGCATGATCATAAATTCTTGGATGTCGACATTATTGTCAGCATGTTCCCCACCATTTAAAATATTCATCATAGGAACAGGCAACACATTGGCATTAAATCCACCTAAATACTTGTACAACGGAATTTCTAAATAACTTGCAGCAGCATGTGCCGCAGCCATTGAAACGCCTAAAATTGCGTTTGCCCCAAGCTTACTTTTATTTTCCGTATCATCTAACTCAATCATAATGGCGTCAATAATATTTTGCCTTGTCACATCAACACCAATTAACTCAGGAGCGATGACATCATTCACGTGATTAACTGCCTTAAGGACCCCTTTTCCCAAATAACGGTCTTGATCACCATCACGTAATTCTACCGCTTCATATTCACCTGTTGATGCACCGCTTGGCACTAACGCAATACCAAAACCGCCACTTTCGGTAGCAACTTCAACTTCTACTGTTGGATTCCCACGTGAATCTAACACTTCCCGTGCATAAACATCTGTAATATAAGGCATGCCTATCTCTCCTTCTTTTTTATTATATAAAACTTTATATAAAAATTTCACTCGACATTTATTATATCAAGCAAAACTTCTATCACATCATCATATAAACTCTTATTCGTTCTTCCCAATTAATGTGTTTCCCGTCATTTCCTCGGGTTGTTCAATATTTAAAATATGTAACAATGTTGGGGACAAATCAGCAAGTCGTCCACCATCCCGAACGTCCACACCTTTTTTCGTCACAATGACTGGGACTGGGTTTGTCGTGTGAGCTGTCATTGGCTCACCATGACGATTGATTACTTCATCGGCATTGCCATGATCTGCTGTAATAATAGCTACCCCATTTAGTGATAAAATTTTGTCAACAATTTTACCTAAACATTCATCGACAACTTCAACGGCACGTTTCGTCGGCTCTAATTTCCCAGAATGGCCAACCATATCTGGATTAGCAAAATTTAAAATAATAGCATTTAAATCCCCTTTATCCAATTCAGCTAACAAGGCATCAGTCACTTTGTATGCACTCATTTCCGGTTGTAAATCGTATGTTGCCACTTTTGGTGAATCGATTAAAATTCGTCGCTCACCAGGAAATACTTGTTCACGACCACCATTCATGAAATATGTCACATGGGGATATTTTTCTGTTTCAGCAATTCTCAATTGTTTTTTTCCATGATTCGCTAACACTTCCCCTACCGTTTGATGCAATTCAATCGGTTTAAAAGCTACTTCCATTGATAAATCATCACTATAATGGGTCATGCCAACAAAATGTCCTTTACGCAAACGTCCCCGACTACGTGCAAACGCTGAAAAATTTTCCCCAACAAAAGCATCTGTTATTTGGATGACACGATCAGGTCGAAAATTAAAACAAATCACTGTGTCATCATCCTTTATCGTACCTAATGGTTTCCCGTCTTTTCCTATTATAACAGAAGGGATGACAAACTCATCATTTTTCCCATTATCATAGGAGGTTTGAACAACATCTTTTGCATTGTCGAAAAACGGTCCCTTACCATTTGTCATTGCATCAAACGCTAGCTGAACCCGTTCCCATCTTCGATCCCTATCCATCGCATAGTAGCGACCAGAAACGGTAGCAATTTCACCTACCCCAATTTGATCTATTGCCGCTTCCAATTCATCAATATATGTTATTGCAGTCCTCGGCCCAACATCTCGTCCATCCAAATACACATGAACATATACATTAGTAATTCCCTCTTGTTTCGCAAGCTGTAACAGTGCGATTAAATGATTTATATGACTATGTACGCCACCATCGGACAGTAATCCACACAAATGCAATGCAGCGTTTTTAGACTTTGCTAAATGAATGGCGTGTAAAAAATTTTCATTCGTAAAAAAATCCCCCGATGCAATTGCCTGATCAATTCGGGTTAAGTTTTGATATACGACACGTCCTGCCCCTATGTTCACATGACCAACTTCCGAATTTCCCATTTGCCCCTCTGGTAACCCGACATCCCGGCCACTAACATGTAATTTATTATGTGGAAAGTCCAGCCAATATCGATCAAAATTCGGTGTGTGGGCTTGGGCAATCGCATTACCATATGTATCTTCTCGTAAAGCAAATCCGTCTAAAATAATTAATGCTGCCAAATCTGTCATTTTACATACTTCCCTGCTGCCACTAATTTTATAAATGATGAAGCCTCCAAACTCGCTCCACCAACTAATGCCCCATCAATATCAGACATTGCAAGTAAATGATTAATGTTATCGGGATTTACACTTCCGCCATATTGAATAACTACTTGTTCAGCAACTTCCTTAGAATATAGTCCAGCTATGACTCCCCTGATGTGTTTACAAACATCATTTGCTTCTGAATTAGTTGCCGTTTTCCCTGTTCCAATCGCCCATATCGGCTCATAGGCAATGATTATATGACTTACTTGTTTGGGACTGACATCAGCCAATGCTTGCTCCACCTGATATTGGATATGTGAGAAAGTCTCTTCTCCTTCTCGTTGTTCTAACGTTTCACCGACACAAACAATCGGCGTTAATTTATGGGCAAAAGAAGCATGTACTTTTTTATTTACTGTTTCATCAGTTTCATTAAAAAATTCACGCCGTTCCGAGTGACCAATAATCACATGGGACACCCCAATATCCCTTAACATCATAGGACTAACTTCCCCAGTAAATGGCCCTTCATCGGCAAAATGCATCGTCTGTGCCGCTACTTTTAAATGGCTTCTGTGGGCCTTTTCAACAATTTGTTGTAAATATGGAAAGGGAGCACAAACAATCGCCTCTACTTGATCAGTAATATCCAAATTTTCTACCACTTTATCCATAAATTGTGTCACTTCTACCCCATTTTTATGCATCTTCCAATTGCCAGCAATAACTTTTTTCCGCACAATTCTATCCCCTTTTAATCAAAATCCTTTTATGATGATCTATCATCTAATGCACGAATTCCCGGTAAAATGGTCCCTTCCATAAATTCTAACGACGCCCCACCACCGGTAGAAGTATGATTCATGGCAGCCACAAGTCCAAATTTTTCAATGGCTGCGACAGAATCTCCACCACCAATGATTGTGTATCCACTAGTTTCTGCTAATGATTCGGCAACACCTCTCGTCCCTCCACTAAAAGAATCCATTTCAAACACACCCATTGGACCATTCCAAATGATAAGTTTTGATTGACTAATAATTTCTTGGTATTTTTTCGTTGTTTCAGGTCCGATATCTAATACCATCCATCCCTCTGGAATATCATGCACTGACATAACACGATGGTTAGCATCTGCCCGAAAGTCATCGGCAATAACAGCGTCTGTTTGAATATGAAACTGGACACGCTTTTTTTCAGCCTTTTCCATAAATCCTTTTGCTAATTCAATTTTATCTGCTTCTAATAGTGAATTTCCAATTTCAAGCCCTTGCGCTTTTAAAAATGTACAAGCTAAACCACCACCAATGATGAGGTGATCAACAATATCTAGTAAATTATCGATTACTTTAATTTTATCCCGAACCTTTGATCCACCAATGATGGCTGTAAAAGGTCGCTCAGGATTTTCTAACGCCTTACTTAATACAGAAATTTCTTTTTCCATTAAAAATCCAGCAACCGCTGGTAATTGTTCCGCAATACCAACTGTTGATGCATGATTACGATGTGCTGTTCCAAATGCATCATTGACAAAAATATCTGCCATCTTTGTAAATGCTTCAACTAAATACGAGGCATTTTTTTCTTCACCTTCTTCAAAACGGACATTTTCTAGTAATACAACATCACCATTTTGTAAATGATTTATTGCCTTATCAACTTCTGGTCCAATGACCGTATCCACTTTTACTACTTGCTTATGTATGATTTGAGATAACCGTTCAGCTACTGGTGTTAAACGTAATTCTTCAACAACCTGTCCCTTAGGGCGACCGAAATGCGATGCTAGAATTACTTTCGCACCATTGTCAATTAAATATTGAATCGTCGGTAAGACAGATTTAATTCTTTTATCGTTTGTAATTACACCATTTTCTATCGGTACATTAAAATCTACGCGACAAAAAACTTTCCTCCCTTGAACATCAATATCCCTTAATGTTTTCTTAGTCATGATCGAAAAGCCCCTTCACTAATTTGTCTCTCTCTCCATTATACTTGAGCAACAAAAACTTTCCATTAAGAACTGTACAATTAAAGAAAAAAAGAGACAATCGTCTCCTTTATCAAATTTCTTCCCAAACCATATTAATCCCAGTGAACCCCTTCGCTTAGTTACCAAAGAATGAAGGGGAATGCATCGCTATTTTTTGTTCAATTTTTCAAAAATTGAAAACTTCAATAACCTTTTTTATGCAAATATCTTGCTAAATCAATACACCTTGCACTATAACCGATTTCATTATCATACCATGCAACAATTTTCACCATGTTTTCTCCGATGACCATTGTAGATAATCCATCGACAATCGCTGAATAGGTCGTTCCAATGATATCACTTGAAACGATTGGCTCCATTGTATATTGTAAAATATTTTTTAGGTTTCCTTGTGATGCTTCTAAAAATACGCTGTTCAATTTTTGCTCAGTGACAGATTGGTTTAATTCAACGACTAAATCTGTCAATGATCCATCAGGAACTGGCACCCGTATGGCCATGCCGTCCAATTTACCCGCCAATTCTGGTAACACCTTACCGACAGCTGACGCTGCACCAGTAGATGTTGGAATAATGTTCGTTGCTGCTGCCCTCGCCCGGCGAAAATCGGAGTGCGGTAAATCAAGAATTCGCTGGTCAGCAGTAAAAGCATGTATAGTAGATAGCATTCCCCGCTTCACACCAAATGTATCATGCAACACCTTAATTACTGGAGCGACGCAATTAGTTGTACAAGAAGCATTAGAAATAACATGATGATGTTCAGCATCATATTTCTCTTCATTAACCCCTAGAACAAAAGTAAAATCCTCATCAGAAGCTGGAGCTGAAATTATCACTTTTTTCGCACCAACATATAAATGTTTTGCAGCCTCCTCCCGTTTTCTAAATACACCTGTTGCCTCAATGACAACATCGACCTGATGAGCCTCCCAATCAATTTGGGCAGGGTCACGCTCATGAAAAACATGGATTTTCTGTCCTTGAACGACTAAATTATCGCCCTCAATATGAACATCTTCCGATAAGGTGCCATGAATAGAATCATATTTTAATAAATGAGCGAGTAGTTTCTTTTCTGTGATATCATTAATAGCTACTATGTTTACGTCATCATTTTTTAATGCCAACCGGAGAATATTACGACCAATTCGACCAAAACCGTTAATTCCTATTTTTACCGTCATATGACATTCCTCCTACATTTTATATGGTTAACCGAAAATTATTTTTTTCGCCGCCCCCTCATCAGTAATTAATACATCACTTTTTTTCTGTTGCATAAAAGATATAATGGCACTTGCCTTTGACTGACCACCTGCCACTGTTATAACATCATTAATATTCTCTAAATCTTCTAATTGCATGCCTAACGTCCATACTTTATGAACAATCTGACCTTGTATATCAAAATAATATCCAAATGCCTCACCTACTGCTTCCCTCTCAATTAATTTCTTCATTGTTTCCTGGGAAGTTTTCCTTCTTTTGGCTAAAGTGAGTGCATCCCCAATCCCATGAATGACAATCTGAGCACCCTTAATTAATGATAAAGTTTCAGCGATTGTCTTTTCATTCAACAAGGAATAATATAAGGATTCATTTAACGAATCTGGAATGTGGAACATCTCATAATTTCCATTAGTCGCTACTGCCATTTTTGCAATGATTGTATTTGCCTGATTGTCAACATTTTCACCAATACCACCACGAGCAGGCACGAAAAAACATTTATTTTCTTCAAAAGGTTCCATCAGCTTAGCAACAGCAGCCATTGTTGACCCTCCAGTAACGGCAATCGTCAAATCTTCATTAATAACCCCCTTTAAAAATTTTACAGTTGCCCTACCTAGCTCCGTTTTTGCCGAGGGCTGTACATCACAATTGCCTGGAACAACGATAACATTATCAATGTTGAATTTTTTCCCTAATTGTGTTTCTAATTGTGTTAAATTAGACAATTCGTGATTAAACTCAAACAATGCCTCAACTATTTCCTTCCCTGTTTCTGTGGCATACATTCCTTTTGATGTCATTTCAATCAATTGGTGTTTTTGTAAAAATTCAATTTCGTTACGAATAAATCGTTCCGTAAATGACGTTTTTTCAATGAGTAATCGACGACCAATTGGTCCATAGGTAGAGATTAAATACAATATATCGTAGCGTTTTTTCATTACTCGTAATAAATCTGGATAAATTACTTTTTGTATTTGCAATAAGTTTTCCATAAGAGCAAAACTCCTTTTGATATAGATGGTATACTTTAATGTTTCGCGGAGTATCGATGACCACACAGGTACATTTATGTCCCACTTGTTGTATAAAATTATAAATTTAATTATAACAATTTTTTTAAGAATTTCAACTGTTTAGAAAAAGAACCTATCGGTGGGATGTATACTCTTTTAAAGCCATTTCCAAGACGTCATAATTAATTTGTTCACAGTCTAACAATTTGTTACCGATCTCTACGGCGGGAATTAGCAATTGAAATTCTTCTAGCCATTTATCATTTGAATAAATATCCCTTTCTATCAAATCAAATGTATAATATTGTTGAAATAACTTTAACAGTGCATAGGCATCGTCACATAGGGAACAATTTTCTTTTGTATAAAAAAATATTTGTTTCATAATTCTCACCCTCTATACCCCATAATCTCAGGGTACTTAAAATATCAATTAATTACAAAGGTATTTTATTTAAGTATATCGTGTTTATCAACATTTTAAAATAATGCAGTGCAATTGCAATCGTCCCTATTTATATATAATTTAGCAAAATATATAAAGAAAGAATTAAGAACGGCTGAATTCCGCATTTTTCTGAATTTCGGACGTGAATACGACTCTTGCTTCGACGAGTTCCGCATTTCTAGGATTCTCAGGTGAGCATCCGACCCTTGCTCATCTGAATTTGGCATTTCTAGGATTCTCAGATGAGTATCCATCTCTTGCACGGCTGGGTTTACCATTTTCGCGATTTTCAGACGTGCATCCATCTCTTACACAGCTGAGTTATCCATTAACAGTTGATAGAATACTATTTTAAATGAACAAAATTAAGTAGTCTCCAAAGAAACATAATAACATTTATGCAACGCTAGTAAAAATATATTTGTACTTAGCTCACAACTAAGTAGGGATTACTGAATAAT
>DKGO01000142.1 GCA_002453315.1 Caryophanales bacterium UBA6768
TTTCTCCCATTGGAATTTCATCGCCATCTTCATCAAAACCCGACGCAAGACTGCTCTCACGTTGAAATTTCATCGTCATCTTCATAAAACCCCGACGCAAGATGCTCTCACGTTGGAATTTCATCGTCATCTTCATCAAAACCCGACGCTAGACTGCTCTCACGTTGGAATTTCATCGCCATCTTCATCAAAACCCGACGCTAGATTTTTCACCTTTTTCTTTTACACACCAATTCCTGACGCATGGCACGATGCTGACAACCTTAACTACTAATGAATATTTGCTTCATTTTTAATACATATATATTTCTCACTAAACAAAAAAACCCATCATCAACTTAATGATGACGGGGGTAAATTAGATTTATCCGATACTTCCTTCCATTTCGTAGGAAATTAATCGGTTCATTTCTACTGCATATTCCATTGGAAGTTCACGAGTAAATGGTTCAATGAAGCCCATGACAATCATGTCAGTTGCTTCTTGTTCCTCCAAACCACGACTCATTAAATAAAACAGTTGCTCTTCAGACACTTTAGAAACCTTCGCCTCGTGTTCCAAGGAAATATTGTCATTAAAAATTTCATTGTATGGAATCGTGTCCGAAAATGACTCATTATCCAAAATTAACGTATCACACTCGATGTTAGAACGGGCCCCATCGGCTTTTTTGCCAAAATGAACAAGTCCACGATAGGATACTTTTCCACCATCTTTTGAAAGTGATTTAGAAACAATTGATGATGAAGTATTCGGAGCTAAATGATACATTTTTGCTCCAGCATCTTGGTGTTGTCCTTTTCCAGCTAATGCAATTGAAATTGTCACTCCACGTGAACCCTCACCACGTAATAGTACTGATGGATATTTCATCGTTAACTTCGATCCCATATTCCCGTCGATCCATTCCATTGTTGCATTTTCCGCACATGTTGCACGTTTTGTTACTAAATTATAAACATTATCTGACCAGTTTTGAATGGTTGTATAACGACAATAGGCATCCCTTTTTACAAATATTTCCACCACTGCACTATGCAATGAGTTCGTTGAAAATGTAGGAGCTGTACACCCTTCTACATAATGAACGTGGGCACCTTCATCAACAATAATTAATGTTCTTTCGAATTGCCCCATATTTTCTGAGTTAATTCGAAAGTAAGCCTGTAATGGAGAAGGGACTTTAGTATTTTTGGGTACGTAAATGAATGATCCCCCTGACCAAACAGCTGTGTTCAATGCAGAAAACTTATTATCCGAAGCCGGTATTACTTTTCCGAAATATTCTTTAAATATTTCTTCATGATTTTGTAGTGCTGAATCAGTATCAGAAAAGATAATTCCCAATTTTTCTAAATCTTTTTCTAAACTTTGATAAACAACTTCCGACTCATACTGTGCCGATACACCAGATAAATATTTTTGTTCTGCTTCTGGTATTCCTAAACGATCAAAGGTTTGTTTTATTTCATCTGGAACTTCATCCCAAGATCTCCCTTGTTCATCCGTAGCTTTCACGTAATAAATAATTTCATCAAAGTCAAGAGCAGAGAGATCACCACCCCATTGCGGCATTGGTTTCTTATAAAATATATCTAATGCTTTCAGGCGCTCCTCAAGCATCCATTCAGGCTCATTTTTCATTCGAGAAATTTCTTTTACAACTTCAGGTGTTAGCCCACGTTCTGTACGAAATACGGAAACGTCTTTATCGTGAAATCCATATTTGTAATTATCTACTTCAGGCATTTTTTTAGCCATGTATACTCCTCCTTTAGATTTTATGGAAACGAATACTATCAACATTTGATAGTAGATATGTTGACAATTACTTTGATACCTTTTCCATTGCTTTCCACGCTAACGTGGCACATTTAATTCTTGCCGGGAAATTGGAAACTCCTTGCAGAGCTTCAATATCATCATTATCAAAATCATTGATATCGACTTCTTCCCCTAACATCATTTTAGAGAAAAGTTCAGACAATTGCAATGCCTCATCAATTTTTTTCCCTTTAACTGCTTGAGTCATCATCGATGCAGAGGCAAGACTTATTGAACAACCTTCACCTGTGAATTTAATATCCTCAACAATATCTCCGTTTAATTTAAATTGTAAATAGATTCGGTCTCCACAAGTAGGATTATTCATTTCTACTGTCAATGATTCATCATCGGGAAAGGAGCCTTTATTTCTCGGATGTTTATAATGATCCATAATTACTTGTCGGTATAATGTATCTAAATTATAATTAGACATTACTAAAATACTCCTTCGTTTTCACAAGCCCGGCGACTAAACGATCAATATCTTCTTTCGTGTTATACAAATACATGCTTGCCCTCGCCGTTGCGGAAACATTTAACCATTTCATCAGTACTTGAGCACAATGATGACCAGCACGAACAGCAATCCCTTCCATATCTAGAACCGTCGATACATCGTGAGGATGTACGTCTCCGAGATTAAACGTTACAAGTGCCGCTCTATTCCGAGGGCCATAAACAGTTATTCCGTCAACTCTTTCTAATTGCTCTAATGCATAAGAAGCAAGTTCATGTTCATATGTTGTGATGTTTTCCATCCCAATTTCTGATATGAAATCAATCGCCGCACCTAAACCAACTGCACCAGCGATAATTGGTGTCCCTGCTTCAAATTTCCAAGGAAGCTCCTTCCATGTTGATTCATATTTTTCAACAAAATCAATCATTTCCCCACCAAATTCGATCGGTTCCATCTGCTCCAACAATTCCCTTTTACCATATAGTACGCCGATACCAGTAGGACCTAACATTTTATGGCCGGAAAACGTATAAAAATCACAATCTAAATCAAGCACATCTACTTGTAAGTGTGGAGCACTTTGTGCACCGTCAACAACGATTACTGCTCCATGTTCATGAGCTATGTTTGCTATTTCTTTTACGGGATTAATAGTTCCCAATACGTTAGAAACATGTGCAACCGCAACAATTTTCGTACGTTCCGTCACCGTTTCTCGAACATTTTCTAATGAAATTGTCCCGTCATCCTGTAATGGAATATACTTTAATGTTGCACCTTTTATTTTAGCGACTTGTTGCCAAGGAATAATGTTACTATGATGTTCCATTGGCGTAATAACAATCTCATCGCCAACCTGTACATTTTGTAAACCATAGCTTTGGGCTACCACGTTTATGCCTGTCGTTGTTCCCCGATTAAATATAATTTCCGCACTACTTTTGGCATTGATAAACTGTTTCACTTTTTCACGGGCACCTTCATAAAGATCCGTCGCCTTCGATCCCAGCGTGTGCACGCCACGGTGAACATTAGAGTTGGTTAGTCGATAATAATCATTGACGGCTTCAATAACAGAAATAGGTTTTTGAGAAGTGGCTGATGAATCTAAATATACTAAAGGATGTCCGTTCACTTCTTGGTCTAATATTGGAAACTGTTCACGGATTGCTTTAATATCCATTAGTTAATTTTCCCTTCAATCAGCTGTGTCAATTGTTTTTTCACCGTTTCAACCGGTAAAACATTAACGACCGGTGCTAAAAATCCATGTATAATTAAACGTTCTGCTTCTTCCTTAGAAATTCCACGGCTTTGCATGTAATACAATTGCATCTCATCTATACGACCAACAGATGCTGCGTGCCCCGCTGTAACGTCATCCTCATCGATTAATAAAATTGGATTTGCGTCACCCCGTGCATCAGGGCTCAGCATTAACAAACGGGATTCTTGTTCAGCATTCGATCTAGTTGCCTTATGTTCAATTTTACCAATTGCATTAAATATTGCTGCTGTATGTCCGTTTAATACCCCACGCTGTAAAATTAGTCCGTCGGTATCCTTTCCGTAATGAACTGTATTTGCTGTAAAGTTTTGCGTTTGTTTGGCACGGCCAACAGTTACCGTCATTGCATTTGTTTTAGAAAAATCACCAACTAAATGAGTGATGTTTTCTGACACTGTATGTCCTTCATTCATTTGTCCTAGTGCCCAATCAATCGTACCATTTTCCTGAGCAACACCAGAACGACGAATATATGTCGTCATACCGGCATCGAAATGATCAACCGCACCAAAGGAAACATTAGCATTTTTATGTGCATACACTTCGGTAATAATATTCGCAACTGATTTCACTTTATTATTTTGTGATAAGTAATTTTCCACATACGTAACTGAACTGTTTTCTTCAGCGACAACGAGTACGTGGTTAAATAAGCCTAATTCTTCATCCTCCTGCCAAAAAATCGTCTGTAAAGGAGCCTCAATTTCAACATTTTTGGGAATATAAACAAATACTCCACCATTCATTAAAGCTGCATGAAGTCCGGTTAATTTGTGTTCATTTATGCTCACACCATCTGTCATGTAATATTGTTTTACTAATGATTCATGATCTTTCATTGCTGTGAAAATATCAGTAAAAATTACTCCTTTATCTGTCAGTTCATCACTAACCGTAGAATATGCGACAGATTGATTTCGCAAAATAATAATATTTTCAGGAAGATTTTCTTGATCAATAAAGTCCTTAAGTTGATTTGGTAGCTCACTTAATGAATTAATTTTTTCCCCTGTAGCAGTATGTTTAAATTCAGTGAAATTCCATCTATTAATATTCGTTTTATCGGGTTTAGGTAATTCTAGTGAATCAGCGTAGTCTAAACCTTCTAAACGAAGTTTTGTCATCCATTCCGGTTCATTTTGTTGTTGTGAAAATGATTCCACATATTGTTTATCATATGGAACTTTAGCAATTATTGCCATCGACGATCCCTCCTCACTTTTTATGCTTTTTGTCCGACTGTTTCATCTTCAATACCTAGTTCTTCTTTTACCCATTCATATCCATCAGTTTCTAACCGTTTAGCCAATTCAGGACCACCCGATTTTACAACTCTTCCCTGCATCATCACATGAACAAAATCCGGTTCAATGTAATTAAGTAAACGTTGATAGTGAGTAATAATTAAACATCCCAATCCAGTTTCTTCACGAACTTTATTAATACCATCAGAAACAACACGTAAGGCATCAATGTCAAGACCGGAATCAATTTCATCTAAAATGGCAATTCCAGGCTTTAGCATTAATAATTGTAAAATTTCATTACGTTTTTTCTCCCCACCCGAAAACCCTTCATTCAAATAACGTTGAGCCATGTTTTGGTCAATTTCTAGATCTGCCAATGCACCGTCCATTTCTTTAATAAACTTCATTAAAGAAACTTCATTTCCTTCTCCACGACGGGCGTTGATAGAAGAACGTAAAAAATCAGAAGTCGTTACTCCACTAATCTCACTTGGATATTGCATTGCTAAAAATAATCCCGCACGGGCTCTTTCGTCAACTTCCATCTCTAATACATCTTCACCATTTAACGTGATACTTCCTTGGGTAATTTCAAATTTCGGGTGTCCCATAACAGCAGAAGCCAACGTTGACTTTCCTGTTCCGTTCGGTCCCATAACAGCGTGAAATTCACCACTATTTATCGTAAGGTTTACCCCTTTTAATATTTCATTGTCTTCAATCGTGACATGAAGATCCTTAATTTCTAGTGTAAATTCTGACATAAATATACCTCCATAAAATTTATTATGTTTATGAGAAATGAAAATATTCCTCTTTTATTCTCAATACAATCTTATATGATTTACTCATCGTTTTCAAACTATTTGGTTGAGAAATGAATTGTTTCAAGTATTTAATAATCTAGTACTTAATGCATTTTGCTGATGTAATTTACTGTTTACACCTAATGTAATAATAATTATTATTAATTGATATTAAATAGTGCATTTAAATTTTAAAGTTTTCCAATCCATAATCAATCATTTCATTTAAAATATGGGCTGTGGAATGAAAAGCATAAATCTTTTTTTCAATGTTCCCATTTACACTTATTAATAAACAAGGAACACTTGATATTTTATTTTTTTGTAAATAGGAAGCATAAAAAGATCCATTCATCTCATAAAAAAATTCATGATGTAATGTATTTTCAATTTTCGTTAAAAAGGTTCTTGCTACATGACATGTACCACAAAATGGGGTATGAATAAATAATATAAAGTTTTGTTTTGTTTGCAATATATCTTCTTGAATTTCTTGCATTTAACCACAACTTTCCAATTTACATTAACAGAAATTTCGGATGAATTTGTATATGATGAACGGTAAGCTCCCTCGCTAAAATATCTCTTGGTGTTAGTTCCACTTCAACATATTCATCCGGAATATACATGTGGATGGCATGGGGTAGCTCTCTTGCTAACTGATTTCTTAAGAGCTTCCCCGAATCATCTGCATCGACTAAAATATAAACTCTTCGATCATCTAGCCGATAATCATCTAGCATTTCATCGAATTTTTCAATACTAAAAGTCCCCAATGTACAAATAACATCAATTTCCTCCGCAATAATCGGTTCTATTTGTCTTTTATCCGACTTACCTTCGACGATAATTACTTTATTCATATAATCCTGCATTTAATACACTCCAAATATTAATAACCACACATCCAAGAAAATTGAAAAATTGAAAATGAAAAAAGCTGACAAGTAACTTTGCGAAAAGTACGAGCAGCTTTTTACTTATTATTTTACAAATTATTCCGAAATAAATGCTTCATATTCTTTATCAGATAAAAGCTCATCAAGTTCGGCATCATCAGATGGTTCAACAACAATCATCCAAGCTTGTTCATAAGGTGATTCATTCACATATTCTGGATTATCTTCCAAATCTTCATTCACTTCAACTACTGTTCCACTTATAGGAGCATATAGTTCAGACACAGTTTTTACAGATTCTACACTACCAAACGGTTCATCTACTTCGATTGTGTCCCCTACTTCAGGTAATTCTACGAATACAATGTCACCTAATTCTGATTGAGCAAAATCAGTAATCCCAATTCTTACATCGCTACCTTCCTTACGTACCCACTCGTGTTCTTTAGAATATAATAGTTCACTTGGTAATGACATTTAAATCCCTCCATCTTTATTTTGTCCAGATTTGATTGAATGTTTCTTCCTTAAAACCGACGGTAACACTTGTTCCATCAGTAATAATGGGGCGTTTTATTAACATGCCATCCGATGCTAAAATGGCTACTTTTTCCCCTATCGTTGCCTCTTTAATTTTTTCCTTTATATTGAGTTCACGATATTTTTTACCATTTGTGTTAAAAAACTTATTGATAGGTAATCCACTTTTTTCTATGTAATTTAAAAGATCTGATTCGGTTGGTGGGGATTCAACGATATGAATCGCCTCGACAGAAAGATGATGATCTTCTAACCATTTTTTTGCTTTTTTGCAACTATTACAATTTGGATACCAATACATCTTCAACTCCATAGCCATCCTCCATTATTATAGCATTTATAGAAATTATAACAAAGAAATTTCTTTCCATCTAACTAATTAGCTTATTAGCCATTTCCAAGCGTAAATTTAAAAACTCTAGCATAAATTCCTGTCTGAAATATTTTTTGCTTTCTTCGATGGGCTAAAGTTACTTGTACACTTGAAATCATCATTTCCACGATTTTCAGAGGGGCTGGACACTCTAGCACACTTGAAATCATCATTTCCACGATTTTCAGAGGGACTGGACACTCTAGCACACTTGAAATCATCATTTCACAAGTTTAGGAGAGTCTCTGTGTGTGCGTGATAATTACATTTTTAACATTGATAGTTTTAAGGTTCCCAATAATCGAAATAAGAAAAACAGGAGCCAAATCATCCTATGATTTAACCCCCTGACAATGGTGTATATTAATTTACCAGTTGCCTAAAACATTATTCACTGAAATAAATATTATAAAACGTATTTTTCCTCAGCGATAATAGCAGCAGCAATTTCTCGTTTTTTAGCAATCACATTAATAGGATTGTGTCGCGTTAATTTTCTTAAAGAAGATAACATCATTCGTAAATTATCTCCTTCTTCAACAGCAGTTAATATTTCTTTCGCCTCAGCCTCTATCCGATTGAATGCTTCCTGGGCATATACTTGGGTATAAAGTAGTTTTTGTTTTGCCTTATCTTCTCCATCTTTAGAAATCGCTTTTTCCGTACGGAGAACAGCAGACTCCATGTTATATACTTCGGCAACCATATTTGCTAAATTAGAAAGAATTTCTTGTTCTTGCTCAATTTTTTGCATATATTTTTGGGCAGCTAAACCAGCACCAAGCAAAACGATTTTCTTTGCATTTTTCACTAAATGCTTTTCCTGATCTAGTGCCTCTGTTCCGACTTCCTCAGGCATCATCATTAAAATTTCTTCTTGCAAGTTTTGTGCTTGTTCAAATAAAGGAAGTTCACCTTTCATTGCTTTTTTCAGCAATGTACCAGGAACTAATAAACGATTAATTTCATTCGTTCCTTCGAATATACGATTGATCCGTGAATCACGGTACATCTTTTCCACTTCATATTCCTGCATAAAGCCATATCCACCATGCATTTGTACAGCCTCATCAACAACATAGTCTAATAGTTCCGTACACATGTATTTATTCATGGAACACTCAATTTGATATTCTGCAATTGCTTTAGCGACTTCACGACCATCTTTTAATTGTTCATCTGTAAGTGTACTCATTCGCTGTTGGAACAAACCTACAGTACGATATACGGCACTTTCATTCGCATATAAATTAGCGCTCATCGTACCTAACTTCTCTTGTGTCAAGGTGAAGCTAGAAATTGGGGTATTAAACTGTTTCCGCTCATTTACATATTTGGTTGCTACCTCTAGTGCACGCTTCGAACCTCCTACCCCACCAATAGCCAATTTGTATCGGCCGACGTTTAAAATGTTAAAGGCGATAATGTGGCCACGACCTTTTTCGCCAAGTAAATTTTCAACTGGGACCTCTGCATCTTCTAATACTAAAGTTCTCGTAGAAGAACTTTTTATTCCCATTTTCTTTTCTTCAGGCCCTACTGAAACACCCGGGAATTTTCTTTCAACAATAAATGCACTGAAATGTTCTCCATCAATTTTTGCATAAACAACAAAGACATCGGCAAAATCCGAGTTTGTAATCCACTGTTTTTCGCCGTTTAGAACGTAATGTGTTCCAGCATCATTTAATTTAGCCGTCGTTTTTGCACCTAATGCATCTGAGCCTGAGCCTGGTTCTGTTAAGGCATATGCAGCAATTAATTCACCCGTTGCTAACTTGGGTAAATATTTTTCTTTTTGCTCATGATTACCGAAAAATACGATTGGTAATGTTCCAATCCCGACGTGTGCACCATGTGTAACAGAAAATCCGCCAGCACGGGAAAACTTTTCTGTTATTAATGATGAACTAATCGTATCGAGAGCTAGACCACCGTATTCTTCAGGAATATCAGCACTTAATAATCCTAATTCACCAGCTTTTTTTAATAATTTTACTGAATGTTCAAATTCATGATTTTCTAAATTATCTACTAAAGGTAAGACTTCATTACTCACAAATTCTTCAGTTGTTTTGGCAATCATATGATGTTCTTCAGTAAAATCTTCAGGTGTAATGACATCTTCGCCTTTTAATTCTTCAACTAAAAAGCCTCCACCTTTAAAAAGTTTATCACTCATTTAAAAACTCCCTTTCTTGTTTAATTTATAAGAATTGCATTACCTTGCCATATAATTAGCATTTTCCATTTAGCATAATTTTCCTACCTAGAATTAATGGTTAAATTAGTTCAAACACACCTGCTGCCCCCATGCCCCCGCCAATACACATAGTAACAACACCAAATTGAACATTTCGACGTTTCATTTCATACATTAAAGACAATGTTAATTTTGTTCCCGTCATACCTAATGGATGACCAAGTGCAATGGCACCACCATTAACATTAACGATGTCTTGATTTAAACCTAGTTCCTTGATGACTTGAACGGATTGAGAAGCAAAAGCCTCATTCAATTCAAATAATCCAATATCCTCGATTTCCAAGCCCGCTATTTTCAATGCTTTCGGTACCGCCTCAATCGGTCCAATTCCCATTACTTCAGGAGCGACTCCTGCTACAGCAAAGGAACGGAATTTTAGCATTGGTGTTAATCCCTCTGCTACTGCCTTTTCCCGGTCCATTAACAGTACAGATGCAGCACCATCACTCATTTGTGAGGCATTTCCCGCTGTTACAGACCCTGTTACTGAAAAAGCTGGGCGTAATTTAGCGAGTACTTCCATTGTCGTACCTGTTCGTACCCCTTCATCCATTTCAAACATAAACTTTTTTTCGACAATTTTATTCTTTTCACCAACTACTCTTTGAACCACTTCATAAGGAACAATTTCATCTTTAAATTTACCTTCTTCTATTGCTTTTGCCGCACGTTTGTGACTTTCCACAGCAAAGGCATCTTGCTCCTCCCGGGAAATACCATATCGATTTGCTACTTCTTCTGCGGTATGACCCATTGACATGTAATACTCAGGGGCCCCTTGCACCAATTTAGAATTAGGACGAATTACATGACCACCCATTGGGATTAAACTCATCGATTCGGCACCACCAGCTAAAATTGTATCACTGTGGCCCAGTATAATTCTTTCTGCGCCATAGGCGATACTTTGTAAACCTGAAGAACAGTAGCGATTAATCGTTATAGCTGGGGTTTCAATTTTTAAACCAGCAAGACCGGCAATATTTCTTGCCATATTCATTCCTTGTTCCGCTTCTGGCATCGCATTTCCAAAAATAACGTCATCAATATTCCCATCATAGTTGTCTGCACGCTTTAATGTTTCTTTCACAGTTGCAGCTGCTAAATCATCTGGTCTCGTTTGTGCTAAAGTACCACGTTTCGCACGACCAACAGGTGTTCTTGCCCCTGCAACAATCACTGCTTCTTTCACAACAATTCCTCCCTTTCGATTAATTACGTAACGGTTTCCCTTTTAGCAACATATGTTGCATTCTCATTTGAGTTTTGGGTTCGGAAATCAAGCTTAAGAATGCTTCTCTTTCCAAATCTAATATAACTTGCTCATCCAATAATGTGCCATACGGAACTCGTCCACCTGATAACACATAAGCCAGTTTTTCAGCAATTTTTAAATCGTGTTCTGAAGCATAGCCACTTAAATGCAACCCTTTTGCACCTAACAACATCGCAGCATAGCCATCATCACCAACAACTGGTACTTTTTCTCGTTTTGGTGCCTTATAGCCAGCTTTTGCTAATGCTAACACTCTTTGTTTTGCATCATGTAAAAGATGATCAGCATTCACACTAATACCATCGTATTTGTTTAAAAAGCCATTTTCCAATGCTTCAACAGCCGAAGTTGATACCTTTGCCATAGCTACTCTTTCAAATACAGCATTGGCCACTTTGGATAGGTCAAACTCCACACCTTCTGGCAAATCGCGAAGCATTTTCAAATACAATTCCTTCGTTCCACCACCACCAGGGATGAGACCAACACCGAATTCGACTAATCCCATATATGTTTCTTGGGACGCTTGTATGCCAGCAGCAGGTAAAGAAATTTCTGCCCCTCCACCTAACGCCATATTAAACGGTGCAGACACGACCGGTTTCTCAGAGTATTTAATGTTCATCGTCATATTTTGAAATTGGCGAACGACCATGTCTAACTCAAAGAAATTATCGTCTTGTGCTTCCATTAACATTAACGCTAAGTTAGCACCAACACAGAAGTTTTTCCCTTGGTTACCGATGACTAGTCCTTCATAATTTTTCGCCACTTCTTCAATTGATTCGTTCACCATTTGAATGACATCTAGACCGATTGAGTTATTCGGTGATGTAAATTCGATTAAGGCAACACCGTCTCCCATATCGATGAGGCTTGCACCGGAGTTTTTCTTTATAACGCCTTTTTCCGCTTTCAAACGACGAATATTAATTTCCTTTTTGTTAGCTCCAATTTGCTTGTATTCACCATTATCATAAAAATATAAGTGATTATTTTCATCTTTATAAAAGGTTTCATTACCATCATCTAAAAATTTCGTGACCCATGTCGGAATTTCAATGCCTTCCTCATTCATTCGGTTTACTGATTCGCGGACACCGATAGCATCCCATGTTTCAAATGGACCAACACGCCATCCAAAGCCCCATTTCATCGCATTATCAATCGCGACGATATCATCAGCAATTTCATCCAATAATTCAGCTGAATAAACAAGTGTATCTTTCATGACATTCCACAAAAAGTCACTTGCCTTATCTCCGGGTTGAGAAACGAGTGTTTTTATTTTTTTAGCAGTGCCTTTTTGCTGTTTTGCCATTTCAACAGCTGACGTGTTTAACTTTCCTCGGTCTTCATATTCCATCGTTTCAGGATTTAATTGAAGAATTTCACTTCCTTTTTTACCTTTTTTCTTCAAATAAAACCCTTGTTTTGCTTTGGCACCTATCCACCCTTTTTCATTCATTGTTTGCATAAATTCGGGAATAACGAAGACTTCCTTTTCAGCACCATCGACTTTATCGTAAGCATTTTTTGCAACATGAATAAATGTATCTAAACCAACAACATCTAACGTTCTGAAAGTAGCACTTTTAGGTCGGCCTATTAATGTTCCTGTAATGGAATCAACTTCTCCAATCGACAATCCTGCCTCAAGCATTTCACGAACAGTAACTAGTAAGCCGTATGTGCCAATTCGGTTAGCAATAAAGTTCGGTGTATCTTTCGCGACGACAACACCTTTACCGAGCACATCTTCACTGAATTTTTTCATAAACTCGACAATTTCTGGATCAGTATCTTTCGTCGGGATAATTTCCAACAGTTTCAAATATCTAGGGGGATTGAAGAAGTGTGTTCCGAGAAAATGTTTTTTCAATTCATCAGAACAATCCTCAATCATTGCTTCTACAGAAATTCCGGAAGTATTTGAAGTAATGATTGTTCCTTCTTTACGATATTTCTCCACATTGGCATATACTTGCTTCTTAATTTCCAAGTTCTCTATCACAACTTCGATAATCCAATCGACTTCAGCTAATCTCTCTAAATCATCTTCCATGTTACCGATTTCAATTAATTCTAAACTTTTTTTAGAAGTAATCGGTGATGGCTTTTGTTTTAATAACGCTTTTTTACTATTTGCAACAATACGATTTCGAACCGATTTATCTTCTAGTGTTTTTCCTTGTGCTTTTTCCTGTTCAGTCAATTCTTTCGGTGCAATATCAAGCATCAACGTAGGAATCCCGATATTCGCTAAATGAGCGGCAATACCCGACCCCATCACTCCTGACCCGAGTACAGCAGCACGTTTAATTTGTTGAACCATTAATATATCCTCCTTACAACTTTTTTGAATGAACCATCATTCATAAATGTATAAATAAAAAAGATGTTGCTTACTTATATAATAGAGGAAATTATTCCGTTACGCAATAGTTTAGCAAAAATTACTTCTTTTTTATTATAGGTTTAACTGTTACCTCTAGCTTCTATATCTAGTCCTTTCTTTGTACCAAAAGTAAACCACATTAGAATTTTCTATTGGATCAAAAGTAATTTTAGTTAGGAATAATTTATCGTTTAACCCAAGTGTTAAATTCAATTAAAATTATAAAAAACCGATAATGAAATATTGATTAATATATTCCGTTTGATAACCAAAATAATAAAACTGGACTGGTATAATAAAAACGACTTTTTTAATAGGTTCAATAATAAACTAGATTGTGTTGGCTATATTTATGATGGCTACATTTCTTTTGAAATTTCATGTGTGCGCTTGTTTGAAAAAATGAACACAGGGAACTTATCTCAAAATCCTCTATACTTAAATTTAATTAATCCGCACTAATTAGTGTGACCCCGATGATGCCTAATATTCGTTTAATTAGCAATTATTCTATTTAAGCCTTTTTTGATACAATAGCTTGGATGATTATTATAAAAATCTCACTAATCTACGCTTTCCAACTAAAATAATTTTAGATAAAATTCATCTCGCAATCACGTGCATATACATATCCGGTAGTGGTGGACGTTATTGCGTTAGGATTTCCATGGTGATAGGGGTAATACTCAAACGGTGGTCGTTCTTGCGTAAGGTTAAAAGTTATGACAGAAGGCTAAATGGTTGGATTCAATAGGTTAGAGGTCTAGAAAGGAATCCTTATACAAATAATGAAAACATATGATACACTATGGTAAAGTAAATTTCTAGAAATTTACTTTATTCAAAAAACATAGCCATTTTGGTTGGACATGACATAAATAAAAGAAGGGAAAATATTGTTTGAATAAGGAACTGAAAAATAATCCCATTATATTAATTGTACTCATCATATCGGCAATCCTGTTTATATCATTTGACGCCCAGATAGCCACAGATAACCAAAATTTGAATCATATTTTCTTTATCATTGCATGCCTAATTGTCATGATGACGGTTTACGTAATACTAAAGATTATCATTCAAAAGTATCCTAGTTTTTTAGAAAGAGGAATTTGGAAAAATCCCCTGAATACGCTATTGATAGGTACCTTAGTTTTATTCATACTTTTGCTAGTTTTCATGTCGGGTTTCAATTACTTACAACCGCCCCCTTTTATGAATAAGACAATAACACTTATAGCAGCATACCCAGTTTCTTTTGTATTAATTTTGATGGTGGATACTTTTTATAGTCGCATATTTAGTGTGGATAGAGAAAGGCGATTATTTATCAGTTCCATCTCAATTATTTTGGGACTAGCTACAATGATTCTGTTTGGTCTATTTAGTACAATGTGATAGAATAATGTACTTTAACTCAGATAATTTAATATATGGAGGTAATTCAATGAAAAAATTCATTATTTTTGCTATCAGTTTTATGTTTTTCTATACACTCCTATTTTTCTCATCTGAATTATTGTCTGGAATATTTTTAACGTCAAAATATGTTCCAGATATGAGTGAGGCCTGGGGTTCAAGTACTGTATTACCACAAAAGATTGAAATGTTTAGCAATAGCAGTTTGTTTTCAATTTCTTTGTTAATTGCTCTCTTATCGGCATCTGTTGCTTATCTTACAGCTCAAAAGTATTCACAACATAGCCAAAACTAAAATGAAAGACTAGTGCCCTTACTTCACAAAAGGGCGCTAGTGTTCCGTAATCGAATGTAATTAATAGAGCCCCCATTTATGGAAACCTTATTTTTATGCAAAACAATATTGAACGAAGCCTATTTTCCAAACAATTGGTCCATCGCCTTAGCAATCGATAAATCTCCGTCTCGTATTTTCTTTTCCAACAAATTAATTTTATCATTATTTTTCTTTTCTTGAAGGAAGTCATCAATCAACCGTTGGCGTAGCCGATCATGAAACCAATTTAAATTTTGTTCCTGACGACGAACATGCCAATAACCCGTTTTGTTCATTTCCTGTTTGAAAAATTCAACTTGTTGCCATACATCTTCATGACCTGTATTTTCCAGGGAAGAAACAGGAAGAACGACAGAATTCCATCCCGGTGTAGCCTGATGTAAAAAATGCACAATTCTTTTATACTCACGGATCGTTCGTTTGGCTACCCGTAAATTGTCTCCGTCTGCTTTATGAACGATAAACGCATCGACCATTTCCATAATTCCTTTTTTCATGCCTTGCAAATCATCCCCTGCCCCGGTCAGAACAAGTAACATGAAAAAATCCGTCATATTTCTTACTGCTACTTCACTTTGTCCAACACCTACGGTTTCAATTAAAATGACATCG